>NZ_WOWT01000010.1:0-138387 GCF_009746545.1 Oceanobacillus sp. AG | reverse complement strand
CCGTCCGCCGGGCAACTGAACTGGTCTAAAGGATTATTTTAAAAAGAAATTATTCCGTTATGATAAGGATTGTACTTTTGGAATATTAAACAGTAATCCAAATCACGCCTTTCCTCGGAGCAGTCCAAACACCTCGAGACTCCTGCAGGAGGATAGGCCTAGGTGAGACCCCGCAGGGCGACAGCCCGAGGAGGCTCACCAGCCGCCTGCGGAAAGCGAGAGGTGTTTGGACTGCGGACCTCCAGAAGTAAGTTGCACACACTTACGTAGAATGAAAGTGAACACTAATTCATTCGCGTGGTTGAGGGGTCCGTTACATTTTTGATAGCTATCATTATGCACTACTGATATAATGATAAAATAAAAGAAGAATACTACATATTTACAACTTGGACATGTTAGCGAAATTTAAGTAAAATGTATAGTATCGTATATCAAAATGAATAAGGGGTGCGTTTTTATATGCTTAAAGTACAAGAAATTCGGGAAATTATTAAATTAATTGATCAATCATCTATTACAGAATTTAATTATGAAACTAACGGTACATCCGTGTCACTAAAAAAAGGAACTCATGGAGCGACAACTGTAGTAAATGAACCATCACAAGTAACAGAAACTACCGCTGTACAAATACAACGACAAAGCGAGCCAGTTCAAGAACAAGCAATCGAGAAACAAGCGGAAATAATTGAAGAAAAACAAGAAGTAAAAGCAGAAAACAGCGATTATGACTTTGAAATTGTTTCACCAATGGTCGGTACGTTCTATGAATCACCATCTCCGGAAGACGATCCATACGTTACAGTCGGCAGCAAAGTCGATTCAAATTCCATTGTTTGTATTGTCGAAGCAATGAAACTATTTAACGAAATTGAAGCAGAAGTAAGTGGAGAAATCGTAGAAGTGCTCGTGGAAAATGGCGAGCTTGTGGAATATGGTCAACCACTATTCCGGGTAAAGAAAAAATAAGGGGATGGAGTAATTGATTAAGAAAGTGTTAATTGCGAACAGAGGAGAGATTGCTGTTCGAATTATTAGAGCTTGCCATGAAATGGGAATTGAAACCGTGGCAGTCTATTCAGAAGCAGACAGAGAATCTTTACATGTGCAACTAGCAGATGAAGCATATTGTATCGGACCTACCTTAAGTAAGGACAGCTATCTTAACTTTACGAATATATTAAGTGTAGCAACCTCGAGAGATGTGGATGCAATCCACCCAGGCTATGGGTTTCTCGCTGAGAATGCTGATTTTGCGGAGATGTGTGAGGAATGTAATATAAGCTTTATCGGTCCAACAGCTGAAGCAATTCAGAAAATGGGAATTAAAGATGTGGCCCGGGAAACGATGAAACAGGCCAATGTTCCGATTGTGCCTGGTTCTGACGGAATCATCGAAAGTGAAAAAGAAGGGATTGAAATCGCGGAAAAAATCGGCTATCCAGTTATTATCAAAGCTACAGCAGGTGGTGGAGGTAAAGGTATCCGTGTCGCGAGAAATGAAGAAGAACTTGTGAAGGGGATCCGCGTAACACAAAAAGAAGCAGAGACAGCATTCGGGAATCCTGGTGTTTACCTTGAGAAATTCATTGAGGACTTCCGGCATGTGGAAATTCAAGTTCTAGCAGATAAACACGGGAATATTATCCACTTAGGAGAGCGTGATTGCACGGTTCAAAGACGCCTGCAAAAATTAATCGAAGAAACTCCCTCACCAGCGGTTTCGTCAGAGATTAGAGAGAAGATGGGGCAAGCAGCAGTTAGTGCAGCTAAAGCAGTTGATTATGTTGGTGCTGGAACGATAGAATTCATCTTCGACTGTCAGACAGAGGAGTTCTATTTTATGGAAATGAATACAAGAATACAAGTAGAACATCCAGTCACAGAAATGGTGACAGGAGTAGACCTCATTAAAGAACAAATTAAGGTGGCAAATAATGAAAAGTTGAGCCTGCAACAAACGGATATCACATTTGACGGCTGGGCAATTGAATGTCGGATTAATGCGGAGGATCCGTATAAGAACTTCATGCCCTCGGCAGGTAAAATCGATATGTATCTTGCCCCTGGCGGCTTGGGTATCCGCGTGGATTCTCAAGCATATACCGGGTATACTATACCGCCGTATTATGATTCCATGATAGCCAAACTTATATCCTATGCACCAACAAGAGAAGAAGCGATCAAGAAAATGAAGCGGGCACTTGATGAATTCGTTATTGAAGGAATTTATACGACAATTCCTTTCCACCGGCAAATAATGGACCATGACGTTTTCCAGCACGGGGATTTTAATACGAACTTTTTAGAAGAGAACCCGATTGTAGAGAAATAGAACAACAACTTTCTATAAAAGGTGTGATTTCATGAGTGAACAACCATTATTAAATGTTAGTAATGATTTGTCTTTAGGAAGAGTGGAAATTGCTCCAGAGGTGATTGAAGTAATTGCTGGAATCGCTGCGACAGAAGTGAAAGGTTTATATGCCATGCGTGGTACCTTTGCGTCTGGTGTTGCAGAACGTTTAGGAAAACAGACACATAGTAAAGGTATTAAAGTTGAACTCACGGACGATGGGATCACAATTGATGTGTATTGTATTTTAGACTTCGGCATCTCTATCCCGAAGGTAGCCCAATCATTGCAAACAACTATCCGACAAAGCTTAAAAACAATGACTCAACTTGATATTGCCGAAATAAATATACATGTAGTCGGAATCAATATGGATGAAAAGGAACAGCAAGCTAAACATAATGAGTAAACAAACAGGCCAGAGCGGAATACTTTGGCCTTCTTATCATTTGTTCCGGTGTAACTATCTGTCGTATACCCAATGTCAAACTTCAGAATGTACCAGGGAGTTTAGGTAGAAGATAACGGATGGTAACACCCAGATTTGTTCACCTAACAGTGGGATAAGGAGAATCCCCGCTGATTGAAGTTTCACTTTAGAAAAGAACATTAGAAGGAGTAAAAGCATGAAACGAAGCGAAGCAAGAGAAAAAGCATTCCAGTTTCTGTTTCAAATAGATATCAATTGTGAAGTCCATGAAGGCAGCATTCAGGAATATGTTGAGGAACAGGGGAATGATCCGTTTCTTAACCAATTAATTCAAGGTGTGATAGACAAGAAATCCTCTTTAGATGAAATAATTGCTAACCATTTGGAGAATTGGAGCCTAGATCGTATAGCGGCAGTAGAGCGAACGATTTTGCGATTGGCGACATTTGAAATAAAGCATCTGGAAGATATCCCGCTTAATGTCTCAATTAATGAGGCCGTCGAACTAGGGAAACGTTTCGGCGATGAGAAGTCGGGGAGATTTATTAATGGTGTGTTATCCAATATAGAAAAGAGAGGAAATGAATCATGACTGCTGAAATTATTAGTGGAAAAGAATTAGCTTCAGAAATAAAACAAGATCTAGCAAAAGAAATCGAAAGACTGAAAGTGAAAAATCTTATCCCAAAGTTGGTCGTTGTCCTTGTCGGTGATAATCCTGCATCATTATCTTATGTTAAAGGGAAAGAAAAGGCTGCAGCCGAAATTGGGATGGATTCTGAAGTAATCACTTTACCTGTCGAGACAACAGAAGCGGATCTGTTGGCATTACTTGATGAACTAAATGACAATGATGCGGTTCATGGTATTTTAGTTCAATTACCATTGCCAGACCAAATTAATGAACAGAAAGTAATTGATCGGATTAACCCGAAAAAAGATGTGGACGGCTTCCATCCAATTAATATCGGTAAGATGATGACAGGAGAGGACAGCTTTTTACCATGTACACCCTATGGGATCATTACAATGATCAAATCAAAAGGAGTTGAGATTGAAGGGAAGCATGCTGTCATTATCGGCCGCAGTAATATCGTTGGGAAACCAGTCGGACAGCTGTTATTGAATGAAAATGCAACGGTCACCTATTGCCATTCAAAAACAGAGAATATGCAAAAATATACACAAGCGGCTGACATTCTGATCGTAGCAATCGGGAAAGAAAACTTTATTAAGCAAGAGGACGTCAAAGAGGGTGCGGTCATCATCGATGTTGGGATTAACCGGACAGAAGAAGGAAAACTAACTGGTGATGTCGACTTTGCTGAAGTAGTGGAGAAGGCCGGGTATATTACACCAGTTCCGGGAGGGGTTGGTCCAATGACAATTACAATGCTTCTCTCTAATACAATTAAAGCGGCTAAAGGACTGACAGGCATTGAATGATAAATATTTAACGGTAACGGCCCTAACGAAATATATTAAGCGGAAGCTCGATATTGATCAACATTTGCAACAAATTTGGCTGCGCGGTGAGATATCGAACTTTAAACATCATAGCCGTGGGCATATGTATATGACGATAAAAGATGAACAGACGAGGATCCAAGCAGTCATGTTTGCCGGGAACAACCGTTATTTAAAATTTACCCCGGAGAGCGGAATGAAAGTACTGATTCGCGGAAATGTCAGTGTATATGAAGCTGCCGGGCAATATCAGCTGTATATTAATGCAATGGAACCGGATGGAATCGGGGCTTTATATTTAGCTTATGAACAATTGAAGGTCAAGCTGGAACAGCAAGGTTACTTTTCCTCGGCTCATAAAAAACGAATTCCAGCATATCCGAAGCGAATCGGTGTGATTACTTCGCCAACGGGTGCAGCGGTAAGGGATATCATTACGACTATTCAGAGACGTTATCCATTAGTTGAAGTAGTAGTTATCCCGGTTCTTGTTCAAGGACCAGAAGCGGCGAGTTCGATAAAACGGGGAATTGAAACAGCTAATCGGATGAACTTTGATACATTAATTGTCGGTAGAGGCGGTGGTTCGATTGAGGAACTATGGAGTTTTAACGAAGAGATCGTTGCCCGTGCAATCTACGAATCTCGGATTCCAGTTATTTCTGCTGTCGGACATGAAACAGACACGACGATTAGTGACTTTGTAGCAGACTTAAGAGCACCGACTCCAACGGGTGCAGCAGAGCTTGCGGTTCCGTCTCAAGCGGAGTTAAGAAACAATCTTCAACTGCTCAACCGAAGATTAACCCGTGAAGTGAACCAATTATTGGACCAGGAAACACGCCGGCTTAACAACGCGCTTAATTCCTATGCTTTTCGTTATCCAAAAGAGCTCATTAGGCAGAAAGAGCAGGAGTTGGATCAGCAAATGGAGGCACTAGAACGAACATTAAGATTGCAAGTAAACGATGCCGCAATGGTTTATCAAACAGTAATGAGACGTCTATCAGTGCAGCATCCCAAAGAGCGAATCGAAGAAGCAGAAAAGAGAATAACTGAACTTACAATAAAGAATAACCGCTACATGAATCAAACCGTTGATTACCATCGCCGCGAACTCGGGAATTTACTGGATAAGCTTAGTTTAGTCAATCCATTAGAAATCTTGAAACGTGGCTTTGCATTACCCTATACTGCGGATGGACAATTACTGAAGTCTGTAACGCATATTAAGGAAAAAGAACAACTGGCAGTAAAATTAACAGACGGCACAATCCATGCACAAGTACTATCAGTAAAGGAGACTTCAAATGACGGAGAAAAACATGGAACTATCCTTCGAGGAAGCGATGGAAAAGTTAGAAAAAATAGTAGGGAAACTTGAAACGGGAGACGTTCCTTTGGAACAAGCAATTGATTATTATCAGGAGGGGATGATTTTATCGAAAATATGCAGTGATAAAATTAATTCTGTCCAAGATAAAATGGCAAAAATTTTAAATGAGCATGGAGAAATCACAAACTTTGATGTGGAAGGGGAAGTCTAGCATGGACCAGGTCAATCTGGAAGCTTATTTGAGACAGCAGAAGGATTTAATTGAAAATGAAATGGAAACACGATTAACTGAACTTCCGATTCCTGATCAATTAAAGGCTTCAATGCTTTATTCCCTTCAAGCAGGCGGGAAAAGAATTCGACCGGTTCTTTTGCTCGCAAGTTTTGAAGCTTATGGTACCGCTGTTGAAAAGACACTTTCTACAGCTATCGCCCTAGAAATGATTCATACATACTCCTTAATTCACGATGATTTGCCTGCAATGGATAATGATGATTACCGGCGCGGACAACTGACGAATCATAAGAAATTCGATGAGGCAACGGCTATTTTAGCAGGCGACGGTCTATTGACACATAGCTTTGCTTTAATTGCGAACGAACCACTCCTTACCGATCGTGAAAAAGTGGAACTAACAGGGAAAATTGCAATTGCAAGTGGACCACTTGGTATGGTGGCCGGTCAAATTCTCGATATGCAAGCTGAAAATGAAGACATATCCGTCCCGCTAGAACAACTTGAAAAAATCCACGAACTTAAAACGGGAGAATTATTAAAATTCGCCGTTTATGCTGGTGCTTATTTAGGGGGAGCGACAGAAGAACAATTGACACACCTTACACGCTTTGCCCATTATCTAGGGCTGATCTTCCAAGTTCAAGACGATATTTTAGATATTACAGGAATAGAGGAAGCACTAGGTAAACCTGTAGGAAGTGATGTAAATAATAATAAGAGTACATACCCGAAACTTCTTGGCTTAGAAGGGGCAATCAAACAAAAAGAGATCTATGTGGAAAAAGCATTAGCATCTCTTGAACAAGCAGGTGCAATTGATTCCCAACTAAAAGCACTGATTGACTATATCAGCAATCGTGACCATTAAGTAAGTAAGAAGATTCAGCCGTTCAGCATAAAAGTGAGCGGCTGTTTTTCTATTCTATGGAGGTATTCTATTTCAGAATATGAGTCATTTGATGTATAATAAACCAGAAAAGCTTATTAATATGAATGATAGTTAAAAGTAAAGGAAATGAAGATGACAAAAAAACGTTTAGATGAATTACTTGTAGAACGTAACTTAGTGGAGAACACAGACTTGGCAAAGCGTCTGATTATGGCTGGATTGGTTTTTTCTGAACACGAACGGCTTGATAAACCAGGTGTAAAAATTGATCCAGACATGCCAATCCGTATAAAACAAAAAAATAAATCCTATGTCAGTCGCGGCGGATTGAAGTTGGAGAAGGCAATCCAGCAGTTCGATTTGAATCTGGAAGGAAAAACAATCCTTGATATAGGGTCATCGACAGGCGGATTTACCGATTGCGCACTCCAGCATGGTGCTAAATTAAGCTATGCAATCGACGTAGGCTACAACCAACTTGATTGGAAATTACGCAATGATAAGCGGGTCGTCGTTATGGAACGGACGAATTTCCGCTATGTGACGAAAGATATGCTAAATACAATACCAAATTTCGCTTCGATTGATGTCTCCTTTATATCTTTACGCCTGATATTACCTGTGCTCAAATATCTCTTAGACGAGGAAAATGATGTCGTAGCTTTAATCAAGCCCCAATTTGAAGCGCGTAAAGAGCAAGTCGGTGAAGGAGGAATTGTTCGGGAAAAGCAAGTCCATGTAGAAGTGCTTGAACAGGTCATTCGTTTTGCTGCAGGCGAAAACTTTATCCTGCATGGTATTACGTATTCTCCAATAACCGGTAGTCAAGGGAATGTAGAATTTCTCGCCCATTTTAAATATCTCTCGGAACAAAAAGAAAAACCTGATATACCCCCTTTTGAAAAAGTTGTCGAGCAAGCACATCAACATTTAGTAAGAATGGAGGCCGGAAGATGAGTAAAATCCAACGTCATATTAAAATTCGCGAATTAATTAATGAGCATGAAATCGAGACTCAAGATGAACTCGTTGATGAGTTGAAAGCACTCGGCTATAATGTGACTCAAGCAACTGTCTCACGTGATATTAAGGAACTGCACCTAGTGAAAGTGCCTACATTATCTGGAAAATATAAATATAGCTTACCGGCAGATTTACGATTTAATCCGGAAGAAAAATTAAAAAGGCTAATTGTCGATGCTTTCGTTAATATTGACCATGCGAATCATTTCGTTGTTTTAAAAACATTACCGGGAAACGCTAACGCCATCGGAGTGTTAATTGATAACCTCGAATGGGAAGAGATAATGGGAACAATTTGTGGAGATGATACATGTTTAATCATCTGTCGAAAAGAAAATGATGCCGAGAAAATAAAAAACCGCTTCATACGCATGCTTTAACTTGGATGAAGGAAGAGGTGAATGATTCATGCTGACAGAATTATCTATTCGAAACTTTGCAATTATTGATCAAATCTCCATTACATTTAATGAAGGATTAACGGTGCTTTCTGGTGAGACAGGAGCAGGGAAATCAATTATTATTGATGCCATCCAATTACTTGCAGGTGGTCGCGGTTCTGTTGAATATGTCCGTCATAAAACAAATAAGGCAGAAATCGAAGGATTATTCTCCATTGAATCAATGGAACATCCTATTTATGCAGTTGGCAGACAATACGGTATTGAAATAACCGATGAACAGGTTGTCTTAGAACGAACAATTACAAAAAGTGGGAAAAGTATTTGCCGTGTGAATGGTAAATTGGTGACACTCGCAATTCTTCGTGAATTCGGTAAAACGCTCATCGATATACATAGCCAGCACGAAACCCAGTCCCTGATGGATGCGGACAACCATATTCATCTACTTGACTTGTATGACTATGAGCAAATCAAGCAGGCAAAAGAAGAATACACGAATCTTTACGACAGACTGCGAAAGTTACAACAACGCTACAAACAATTAAATGAAAATGAGCAAGAAATCGCTCACCGTCAAGATTTATTATCTTTCCAATTACAAGAATTGGAACAGGCCAATCTTGTCCCAGATGAAGATGAAATTCTGGAAAAAGAAAGAAATTCCTTAGCCAACTTTGAGAACGTCCATACAGCGCTTCAAAATGCTTATAATGCATTGTATGGGGATGGAAGAGGACTAGAATGGATAAATCATGCGATGCTCTCTTTGAGTGAGCATGAAAAAATTGATCCGTTTATTGATGAAAAAGCCGAAGAAATTACAAACTATTATTATTCTCTTGAGACAATGGCTTTTGATTTACGAAATTATATCGACCGATTGCAATATAATCCGGAACGACTGAATGAAATTGAAGCAAGACTTAATGAACTGAATCGATTGAAGAAGAAATATGGCGCGACGGTAAATGAAATGCAGACATATATGGCCAAAATAGAAGAAGAATTGGAAGAAATAACGAATAAAGACTTTCACCTGACCGCTCTTGTGGAAGAAATTGAAGAAATAGAGAAAGACGCGAGGTTGGAAGCAAAAGAGCTACACCATTTAAGAAAAAAAGCTGCAAATGCACTTGTAAAAGAAATCCATTCAGAATTAAAAAGCTTATATTTGGAGAAAGCAAAGTTTCAAATTAGCTTTGACAATGAAACGGACCATCCAAAACTCCATAAAGACGGATATGATACGATTCGTTTTATGATTTCAACAAATCCAGGGGAACCGCTTAAAGAACTGACAAAAGTAGCTTCAGGCGGAGAATTATCCAGAATTATGCTCGTTCTGAAAAAAATCTTCGCAAAACATCAAGGAGTCACAAGTGTTATTTTTGATGAAGTTGATACAGGTGTAAGTGGACGCGTTGCCCAGGCGATTGCTGAGAAAATATATGAAATATCCAACGCTTCCCAAGTTCTCTGTATTACCCATTTACCACAAGTTGCTGCCATGGCCGATACGCATAAATTAATTGAAAAACATGAAAAGGATGACAGGACTTCAACCACTGTTACCGAACTAAGTCCAGATGAACAAATGGAGGAATTGAGTCGGATGATAACTGGAACGGAACTGACAGAAACAGCAAAAGAACATGCAAAGGAAATGCTTGACCTTGCCGATATGTTCAAGGTAAAAAATCATCAGGAATAATATTGTGGATTAGCCGGAAACTAACAGCACCGGCTTTTTTTAATGTTTTTTTCTCATATCATTATAAATTAGCCTCTTCTGAACGTCATTACTTTATGCAAGGTAAACTTAAGCATTTCACTTATGAATCACCAGTTTAAAAAAGGCCTGCTTCGCTCAAATTAGAAGTACAGAAAAAAAATTGGTATGGGTGAGATGCGAGGGGTGTTAATATACATGAAAAAAACAAAGAGACAATGGATACAACATACCTTTACACTATTCGCCAGCTTCTTATTTCTCCTTTCCTTTACAAATCCGTTTCTAACAGGGGGACTTTCACATTCTGATGCGAAGCCTATGGTTCATGATGTTTTTTCGAATCTGATTTCACTTAAAACCGCTTCAGCGGAAGAAAGCAATTCATTAGAACCGATACAAAGGGATGAAGACATTAAACTTATTCCAGGTGGTCAATCGATCGGTGTTCAGCTGGAAACAGTCGGAGTGCTTGTAGTTGGACATCATTCCATTCAAGGTAAAGAAGGGGCATTATCCCCTGGGCAGGATGCAAAAGTATTGATAGGCGATATGATCGTCGAAATTAATGGTAAGCCAATTAAAGATATGAGTCAGATCAAACCATTAGTAAACGCTGCAGGAAAACAAAATGAAGCTCTAAAGATTAAACTGAAAAGGGGTAATGAGACACTCGACACATCATTACAACCTGTACAAGATGAACGTGATCAGGAGTACAAAATTGGACTTTATATTAGGGACTCCGCAGCGGGAATAGGAACAATGACCTTCCATGATCCAGTGAGCAAGCGATATGGTGCGCTCGGGCATGTAATTTCCGATATGGATACAAAAAAACCAATTGAGTTAATGAAAGGGAGGATCGTTCGGTCATCCGTCGTCCATATCGAAAAAGGTAACCAAGGTACACCTGGAGAGAAACAGGCAAGATTTTCCGCAGATCGGAATGTGATCGGAAGCATTGTGAAAAATACACCACATGGTATTTTTGGTGTGCTTGAATCAAAAATAACAAATGATAAATACGATGAGCCATTACCAATTACACGTTCAGATGAGGTAAAAGAAGGTCCGGCAAAAATATTGACTGTTGTTGCTGATGAAAAAGTTGAAGAATTTGACATTGAAATCGTCAGCTCGACTCCCCAAGAAAAACCAGATATTAAAGGGATGGTTATTAAAATAACCGATCCTCGTCTACTCGAACAAACAGGCGGAATCGTCCAAGGAATGAGCGGCAGTCCAATTATCCAGGATGGGAAGATAGTAGGCGCCGTAACACACGTATTCGTAAATGATCCAACATCCGGTTATGGCGTTCATATCGAATGGATGCTAAATGACGCAGGAATAACCATTAGCGAGAAAGAAGAAACCATTGCACAAGCAAGTTGACCAAGAACTTGTAACAGGCCCCCTGTTGCAAGTTCTTTCCGCTTTCATTCAGCGTAAGTGTTTAGTACGTTCCGCTGTTCAGTTGCCCGGAGGACGGATGCGCATCCTAGAGCTCCGCGCTGAGCCTCGACGCACAGGATGTGCTAATGCAGACGTTGCCACAGGACATGGCGATCTTAGCCTGCCTCGGAAGAAAGGCACTTCTTGCGGGGTCTCATCGTCTCCGCTTTCCCGCAGGAGTCAACTGAACTGGTAGAGAGCGTTATTATTATTATTAGCAACTATCCCATCATAATGAAGGTTCTATTCCTAAAATAATAAATAGTGCTCCAAATTTGGCCTTTCCTCGGAGCAGTCCAGACACCTCGAGACTCCTGCGGGAGGATAGGCCTGGCGAGACCCCACAGCGTGATAGCGCGAGGAGGCTTGCCGGCCGCCCGCGGAAAGCGAGAGGTGTCTGGACTGCGGACCTCCAAGAGAGGGGTGTGTTTACGCTGAATGGAAGCAGACTGCTTTAATCCCCTTTAAATTAAGTAAAGATTTTTGTCGAAACGAGTCGAATAAATTTGTCGAAAATGCTCGGTATATAAAGGTAAATGTAGAGATAATAGAGAAATATAAAAATATGCAAATTCTTTAAAATAAAGAAGGATAATAATATCTTTTGTAGAATATGTAAGAGGGAAGAGTAAAAATAAGGAGGATTCGTAAAGTGGAAAGTATTTCAGTATGTTTAGTCGATGATAACCCGGAATTAATCACGTTGATGGAGGAATATTTTGAAGGTCAAGATGATATTGAAGTAATCGGTACAGCATCCAATGGCAGAGAATGCCTAGAAATGTTGGAGGTTTTAGAACCCGATATACTTATATTAGATATTATTATGCCACATATCGATGGAATTGCAGTGCTGAATCAATTGCGTACCATGGAATTGAATAAAACACCACAAGTCATTATGTTAACTGCGTTCGGCCAGGAAGAAGTAATGAAAAAAGCAGTCGAATTCGGTGCTTCTTATTTCATTTTAAAACCATTTGATTTGGACCATTTAGCAGACCGAATCCGAACAATCAGTACAAATACCGATAATTTCAAAGCAAAGGTAAGGAAACCGAAAAAAACAAACAAAACACATAACCTAGAAGCAAGCATCACAAATATTATTCACGAAGTTGGAGTACCTGCACATATTAAAGGGTATATGTATTTACGAGAGGCAATTACAATGGTTTATAATAATATCGACTTATTGGGAGCAATTACGAAAACGCTTTATCCGCAAATTGCAAAAAAATATAACACAACGGCCTCAAGAGTAGAACGGGCCATTCGTCATGCGATAGAAGTTGCTTGGAGTAGGGGCAACATTGACTCAATTTCGGCATTATTCGGTTATACAATTAATATTTCTAAAGCAAAACCTACGAACAGTGAATTCATCGCGATGGTCGCGGACCGACTTAGACTTGAACATCAGGTCAGTTAAAAAAAGAGACTGGATTGGTTAGTCCAGTCTCTTTTATATGCACTATTATGAACCGCTTCTCACTAATGCATCTTCCTCCATAAAATATAACTCATACAGAGAGCGTATGGCTCGTTTCAAATCGGCAGCTTGAATACCGAACATCATGGATACCTCAGAAGAACCTTGGTTAATCATCTCAATATTTACATTTGCTTTCGTAAAGGCTTCTGTTGCCCGGTTCGCGACACCGATTGAATTGACAAGTCCTTCACCAACGACCATGATTATTGCAATTCCCCTTGTAATGCTGACCGTATCCGGATGGAGTTCGTTTTTAATTCGTTCTAAAATAATTCTCTCTTTATCACGCGGTAAATTTCTTTCTCGGAAGATAACAGACATATTGTCAATCCCGGACGGGGCATGTTCAAATGAAACACCTTCATCTTCAAAGATGTTTAATAATTTACGGCCAAACCCGATCTCCCTGTTCATTAAATATTTACTGACGTAAAGGCTGCAGAAGCCGGTATCACTCGCAATACCAGTTACGACTCGTCCATTTAATTCCCGTTCTGCTACAATTAATGTTCCTTTAGCTAAAGGGTTATTCGTGTTTTTGATTGCAACAGGAATTTTAGCATGATAGGCGGGGATCAAAGCTTCATCATGGAAAACAGAGAAACCTGCATAGGATAATTCCCGCATTTCCTTATACGTAAGTTTCGTAATTGTTTTCGGATTAGATACAAAGGAAGGGTTCACTGTAAACACAGAATCTACATCGGTAAAGTTCTCGTAAATTTCAGCTTCCACACCCGCCGCAATTAACGATCCCGTGATATCTGACCCACCTCTTGAAAATGTAACAAGCTTTCCTTCTTCCGTGTACCCGAAGAAACCAGGGATTACGAGTACTCCGTCACGTTCTCGAAGCATGCGAATCTTATCGAAGCTATCCGGAAGAATTTGTGCGTTACCTGGTTCATCACTAAGTATGAGGCCTGCTTCCTGTGGATTGATATATGACGAATTGATGCCGATTTTATTTAAATAGGCACTTAGCATTTTCGCCGAACTATCCTCGCCGATGGCCTTTACAGCATCCATTAAACTTGCTTCATTATCAGATAGTTCCTGTACTCGTTTTAATGATTCAGTAAATTCATCCAATAAAGTATCTGGAAGTTCCAATTCCGTAACAATCTCCGTAAAACGCTGCATAATAGCCTCGAACTGTTCAGCAAAATTGGTTTGCTGTAAATATGCGGTTCCAAGATCGATCAGCAAGTCGGTCATCTTTGTGTCTTCCTTGAAGCGTTTCCCGGGAGCTGACACAACGATAAATTTGCGGCTTGCATCATCCTTTATTATATCTCCAACTTTAATTAATTGGCTTGCACTAGCCATTGAACTGCCGCCAAATTTTGCGACCTTCATCTGATTTCCTCCTTAATTTACTGCATAAAGATAATTTTCTACTTATCATACCATAAAATCATGCAAAATTACGATAAAAAGTTAATAAATTTTGTTTATTCACCATTAACAGAGGAATTCTTCTCTTTCGCTTTATTTTTTCGGTCACGGAAAACGATAAATCCCCCAAGGAAAGCAATCCCCCCGATGAATAAAACTAATCCAACTCCGAACTGGATCCACGAATAGATAAAAATGGTATAAAAATCATTAAATAAAGTATCTCGCATTAATTTAATTCCAATAGCAGCAATGACGCCTGGGATTAATAAAATAAGAATTGCTATATTTCTCATACTCATTCCCCTTTAATCATATCAAAAGTTGTCTCAACTATAGAGTATAGCAAAGATGACTATTAAAACGGAACAATATCATTCCAACACAGGCATTTCTTACATAACGTGCAGTAATTATCACAATCAATTAATCATTGCCAATTCATTCATGATAACGTATGATATTAGTATGCAAGATAATGCAAAGGTGGTGAATCGATGAAAAATGTACTTATTGTTGGTGCCGGACGGGGAGGTACGGCATTAATCCATATCATTCACTCCACAACAACTATGAAAATTGTGGCAGTAATTGATCACAATGAAGGGGCACCCGGCCTTGCATTAGCAAATAAGTTACACATTCAAACCGGAAGTGATTGGAAAGACTGGATCGATAAGGAGATCGATATCATCTTTGAAGCTACAGGTGATCAGGCTGTTTTGGAGGAATTGATCCGTTCAAAAAGGGAGCAGACAGTAGTCGTTCCTGGCTCCGTAGCCTACATCATCTCTGAACTCGTGGATGAAAAAGATGCATTGCTCGAACGAATAAAGCAGCAAAGCGATAATCAAGAATTAATCCTCAACCATATTCGTGATGGCATGATTGTCATTGATAGGAACGAGGTCATTCAATTTGTGAATGAGAAAGCTGCAGAGATTATTGGGCTTCAAAAAGATATGTTTATTGGCAAGCGTATAAGAGATGTTATAAAAAATTCGCGCCTACCTATCGTGCTTCAGACGAAAGAAAAAGAAATTAATCAAAAGTTCCCATTAGAAAACGGAAAAAAAATCATTGCAACACGAATACCATTAATCAGTGAAAGCAATGATCTCGTTGGAGCATTTACTGTATTTAAAGATATTACCGAAGTTGTAAAACTGGCGGAGGAAAACACGGACTTAATTGAACTGAAAAATATGCTTGAAGCTATCATCAAATCTTCAGATGCTGCGATAAGTGTTGTTGATAAACATGGCAATGGCATCATGATTAATCCGGCATATACAAAAATTACTGGGCTAACAGAAGAAGATGTGATTGGTAAACCGGCGACAGTCGATATCCATGAAGGGGAAAGCATGCATATGAAGGTGCTCGAAACAGGCAGTGTCTATCGTGGGGTTCGCATGAAGGTCGGTCAGAAAAAAAGGGAAGTTATTGTAAATGTTGCTCCCGTCATTGCGAAAGGTAAAATTCAAGGAAGTGTTGGAGTCCTGCATGATGTTTCGGAAATTCAAGCTCTTACAAATGAACTCGAGCGGGCAAGGCAAATCATTCGCAGCTTGGAAGCAAAGTATACGTTCGATGATATTATCGGTTCATCGTCAGAAATGCAACTAGCACTTGAACAAGCGAAAGTTGGGGCGAAAACCCCTGCAACTGTATTGCTAAGAGGCGATTCCGGTACAGGGAAAGAATTGTTTGCACATGCTATTCACAATGAAAGTAACCGAAAGCAAGAAAAATTCATTCGTGTCAATTGTGCCACGATTAAAGAAACATTACTTGAAGTTGAATTATTCGGTTATGAATCACTTGACCCATCGAAAAGTAAAATCGGCGCCTTCGAGGAAGCGAATAAAGGCAGTGTCTTTCTCGACGAAATCGGGGAATTATCTTTAGATATGCAGTCTAAACTATTGCGGGTCTTGGAAGAGCAGGAGATTATCCGTGTTGGTGGCAAGCAATCGATCCCGATAGATGTTCGAATCATTACAGCAACGAACACGAACCTGGAAAAAGCAATCAGTAATCGGACATTTAGAGAAGATCTCTACTACCGATTAAATCGTTTACCAATTTTTATACCATCCTTAAGAGAACGAGTTTCCGACATTCGTGAACTGGCACATCATCTTATTAAAAAGCTTAATAAGGATTATCGAAGGGATGTCCAGTATATTAGTGACGATGCAATCGCATTGCTTGAACAATACCACTGGCCAGGGAATGTAAGGGAGCTAGAGAATATTATTGGGCGGGCGATGATTTTCATGGATAATCAGGAAAAAGAAATTAAAAAGGAGTATTTACCGAAATTACTTCATTCATCTTCCAATCTGAAACAATCCAATCTCATGTTTCCGGAATGGGATTCATTAACCGATGCCGTGGAAAATTTTGAAAAAGATTATATTTATAAAGTATATGAAAATAATGGATTCAATAAGACGAAAACAGCTCAAGCATTAGATATCTCTATTCGAAATTTATATTATAAAATCGAGAAATATCAGCTTGAATAAAATTTAATCATAAATGGATATTAAAGCGCTTACATACAGTTTGCCTTTGTAAAAAATAAATAAATAAACTAGGAGGAATGGGAAATGGAATTATTTAAATATATGGAGAAATATGAGTATGAGCAATTAGTACTTTGCCAGGATAAGGCATCTGGATTGAAGGCAATTATTGCAATCCATGATACAACACTCGGACCAGCTCTTGGAGGAACACGGATGTGGACGTATGAGACGGAAGAAGCCGCGATTGAAGATGCACTCCGTCTTGCTAAAGGAATGACTTATAAAAATGCTGCTGCAGGACTCGATCTAGGTGGCGGGAAGACAGTCATAATTGGTGATCCGAAAAAGGACAAAAATCCAGAGTTGTTCCGTGCTTTCGGTCGTTATATCCAAGGATTGAACGGACGTTATATCACTGCAGAAGATGTTGGAACGACAACGGAAGATATGGATCTTATCCATTTGGAAACGGAGTTCGTTACGGGGACTTCACCAACTACACCAGAAGCAGCCGGAAACCCTTCTCCAATAACCGCTTATGGAATCTACAAAGGGATAAAAGCAACAGCAAAAGAAACATTTGGCACAGATTCATTGGAAGGAAAAACAATCGCCGTCCAAGGAGTTGGTAATGTCGCTTTTGCACTTTGTGAATATCTCCATGATGAAGGTGCAAATCTTATCGTCACGGATATTAACGAAGCTGCTGTACAACGTGCGGTAGAAGCATTTGGGGCAACAGCCGTTGGACCGGATGAGATTTATGGCGTTGAGTGTGATATTTTCTCTCCGTGTGCATTAGGGGCTATCATCAACGATGAAACAATACCACAATTTAAAGCGAAAATGATCGCAGGATCTGCAAATAATCAGTTGGCAGAAGAAAAGCATGGGGACATTATCCATGAAATGGGAATTGTTTATGCGCCGGACTATGTTATTAACGCAGGCGGAGTAATTAATGTTGCAGATGAGCTTGCCGGTTATAATAAAGAAAGAGCGTTACAAAAAGTTGAAGTAATTTATTCCAATCTAGAGCGTGTTTTTGCTATATCCAGAAGAGATAATATCCCGACTTATGTTGCGGCTGACCGAATGGCTGAAGAACGAATTAAAGCGAAACGGGAATCACGCAGCCAATTCCTAGTCAATGAACGATCTATTTTAAATCGCTAGAATGGAATGTAAACTGGAAAGGGGTTATAGACGATGGCAGAGGATTACGATTTAGTCATATTAGGGGGAGGTACGGGGGGATATGTTGCAGCAATCCGTGCTTCCCAGCTTGGACTGAAGACGGCAGTCGTTGAAAATAGGAAGCTTGGAGGGACATGTCTCCATCGAGGCTGTATCCCATCTAAAGCTTTATTGCGCAGTGCTGAAGTGTATCGTCAGACAAAGGAAGCAAGTGTTTACGGAATTGAAACGAAAGATACGACGATAAATTTCCTAGAAGTCCAGGCCCGGAAAAATTCAATTGTCGACCGACTGCATCAAGGTGTACAGGGACTGATGAAGAAGGGGAAAATCGATGTTTATGAAGGGTTTGGAAGAATTCTTGGTCCCAGCATATTTTCTCCAATGCCTGGCACGATTTCGGTAGAGTATGAAAATGGGGAGGAAAATACAATTTTGACTCCTAAAAATGTAATTATCGCTACCGGGTCAAGTCCTCGCTCATTGAACGGCCTGTCATTTGACGGGGAACATATCTTGTCTTCAGATGATGCCTTACAATTGGAAGAACTCCCAAGTTCCATGCTCATCATTGGCGGTGGAGTAATTGGAATTGAATGGGCATCTATGCTGAATGACTTTGGTGTGGATGTAACAGTCATTGAATATGCGAAACAAATCTTACCAACGGAAGATGAAGCAATCGCGAATGAAATGGAGCGCCTCCTTAAGAAAAAGGGGATTCACTTTGTGAAAGGGGCGAATGTCCTCGCCGATACGATAGATATTGCGGATGATGTTTCCATACAGGCAGAAGTTGCTGGGGAAAAAATCAATTTCAATGCGGAAAAAATTCTTATATCGGTCGGTAGAACGGCTAATGTAGCAAATATCGGTTTAGAGAACACGGATATTCAAGTAGAAAAAGGCTTTATCGTAACGAATTCCTCCATGCAAACGAAAGAATCGCATATTTATGCGATTGGTGATGTGATAGGTGGTATGCAACTTGCACATGTTGCTTCTCATGAAGGAATAAAAGCAGTAGAACATCTTGCAAATGAAAATCCATTGCCGCTTGACTATGAAACGATTCCGAGTTGCATCTACTCGAGTCCAGAAGCAGCACATGTAGGTTTAACAGAGAAAGAAGCGAAGGACAAAGGCTATAATGTGAAAGTAGGCAAATTTCCATTTCAAGCAGTCGGAAAAGCGTTAGTTCATGGTGAAGCAGCAGGCTTTGTAAAAATCGTTGCGGACAGGGATACAGATGATTTACTAGGTGTTCACATGATTGGACCACATGTGACAGATATGATCTCAGAAGCAGGTCTTGCAAAGGTCCTTGATGCAACCCCATGGGAAATTGCATCTGCTGTACATCCGCACCCTACGCTTTCAGAAGCGATAGGTGAAGCGGCACTCGCTGTAGATGGAAAGCAAATCCATGGTTAAATGGTTTAAATAAAAGGAGTGAACGAAAGATGAGTTTAAATCGTCATCAACAAGCTGGCATAACAGACGAACAAGTACTTGACATGTATAAAACGATGCTGCTCGCCAGGAAAATCGATGAACGGATGTGGTTATTGAACCGTTCAGGCAAGATTCCATTTGTTATATCCTGTCAAGGTCAGGAAGCGGCACAAATTGGAGCATCCTTTGCGCTTGACCGGGAGCAAGATTGGACAGCACCATATTACCGCGACTTAGGTGTTGTTTTAGCGTTCGGAATGACGGCAAAAGATATCATGCTCTCCGCTTTTGCGAAAGCGGAGGATCCAAACTCTGGTGGAAGACAGATGCCAGGGCACTTTGGTCAAAAGAAAAATCGGATATTAACTGGGTCTTCTCCTGTTACAACGCAGCTACCACATGCGGTAGGTGTTGCCCTCGCAGGTAAAATGGAGAAGGAGGAGTTTGTTTCCTTTGTAACACTCGGCGAAGGGTCTACAAATCAAGGTGACTTTCACGAAGGTCTGAACTTTGCTGGTGTACACAAGCTTCCGGTCATCACGATGGTTGAAAACAATAAATACGCAATTTCTGTGCCATTTGATCGTCAGGTTGCAAGTGAAAACGTGTCAATCCGGGCTAAAAGCTATGGCATGCATGGCGTGACGGTTAATGGAAATGATCCAATTGAAGTTTATGCTGCTGTTAAAGAAGCGCGGGAGAGAGCGATTAACGGAGACGGTCCATCACTCATCGAAGCAGTAACATATCGTCTTACCGCTCATTCGAGTGATGATGACGACCGCACGTATCGTGAGAAAAAGGAAGTGGAAGAAGCGAAAAGAGATGACTGTATCCTTACTTTCTCCACTTACTTAAAAGAATCCGGTGTACTTACAGATGAAATCGAAGAAAAGATTAATAGTGAAGTACAGGGGATTGTGAACGAAGCAACCGAATATGCAGAGGAAGCTCCTTATGCAGATCCGGAACATGCATTACGCTTTGTTTATGAAGAACAGGAGGGATAAGAGAAATGGCAGTAATGTCTTATATACAAGCGGTAACTACTGCATTACGAGAAGAAATGCAACGGGATGATAAAGTTTTTATTCTCGGTGAAGACGTCGGTAAAAAAGGTGGCGTGTTCCGAGCAACGGACGGACTTTACGATGAATTTGGCGCGGCGCGTGTGTTGGATACACCTCTATCTGAATCAGCGATTGCCGGGGTTGGAATCGGAGCGGCAATGTACGGTTTGCGGCCGGTAGCTGAAATGCAGTTTGCTGACTTTATTTTACCCGCATTTAACCAAATTATTTCAGAAGCAGCTAAAATTCGTTATCGCTCTAATAATGACTGGCAGGCCCCGATTACCATCCGTGCTCCGTATGGCGGTGGCGTACATGGTGCTTTATATCATTCTCAATCTGTTGAAGCAATGTTTGCCAACCAGCCTGGACTTAAAATTGTCATGCCGTCTACCCCGTACGATGTAAAAGGGTTACTTAAGGCAGCAATCCGGGATAACGATCCTGTTTTGTTTTTCGAACATAAGCGGGCTTACCGACTTATTAAAGGAGAAGTCCCTAGCGATGATTATGTACTTCCAATCGGAAAAGCAGATGTTAAACGTGAAGGCGATGATATCACGGTTATTACGTATGGACTTGGTGTACATTTCGCCCTGCAAGCAGCGGAAAAGCTTGCTGAAGAGGGGATTGAAGCTCATATTCTTGATTTACGCACCGTTTATCCGCTCGATCAGGAAGCTATCATTGAAGCGGCAACGAAGACTGGAAAAGTATTACTTGTCACAGAAGATAATAAAGAAGGAAGCATCATTGGCGAAGTGGCAGCAATTATAGCAGAGAACTGCTTGTTCGATTTGGATGCACCAATCAAGCGTCTCGCTGGACCGGATGTACCTGCCATGCCTTATGCTCCAACGATGGAAAAATACTTTATGATTAATCCGGAAAAAGTCGAGAATGCGATGCGTGATTTAGCTGAATTTTAAGCTTTAGGAGGATGAAAAAATGGGCTTGGAAAAAATTACAATGCCGCAACTTGGAGAAAGTGTGACAGAAGGGACCATTACGACCTGGCTTGTACAACCTGGGGATAAAATTAATAAATATGATCCCATCGCTGAAGTAATGACAGATAAAGTGAATGCCGAAGTACCGTCTTCTTTCTCAGGTGTAATAAAAGAACTTGTTGCAACTGAAGGAGATACGATTGCAGTTGGTGAAGTGATGTGCCAAATTGAAACAGAAGGCAGGGGCTCGCCTGAGCAAGATGAAAGTACTACCGGGGAAGATAAAGCAATCGAACCTGCTCCTAGCGAGGAAAAAGACACTTCGATGAAGAAGAGATATTCTCCGGCCGTATTAAAACTCGCACAGGAAAATAATATTGATTTAAATAATGTGGCAGGTTCTGGACGTGGTGGTCGAATTACGAGAAAAGATATTGAGAAAATCATCGAATCCGGAAACATTCTCCAACCAGAAGCAACAGAAGTAACAGAGCGTCCGGCAGTTGATACACCGAAACCGGATCAACAAAAGCCGAAAAAATCGGTTGAATCGTTCATTCAATCAGAAACCGGCGATATCGAAATTCCGGTAACCGGTGTAAGAAAAGCGATTGCTCAAAAAATGGTCACCTCTACTCAAGAAATTCCACATGCATGGATGACGGTTGAAGCAGATGTAACCAGCCTTGTTAATTATCGTAATTCACTTAAGAAAGATTTTAAAGAACAAGAAGGCTACAATTTAACCTTCTTTGCTTTCTTTGTTAAAGCTGTCGCGCAGGGATTAAAAGAATTCCCGCAGCTTAATAGTACATGGGCAGGAGATAAAATTATTCAGCGAAAAGCAATTAATATTTCAATTGCAGTAGCAAGTGATGAGGAATTGTTTGTTCCCGTCATTAAACATGCGGATGAGTTATCGATTAAAGGAATTGCCCGAGAGATTACAGAACTAGCACAGAAAGCTAGGAGTGGTAAACTAACTACTGCAGATATGAGTGGTGGCACATTTACGCTAAATAATACGGGTACATTTGGTTCGGTACAATCAATGGGGATTATCAATCACCCGCAAGCGGCAATTCTTCAGGTAGAATCGATTGTGAAGCGACCAGTTATAATTGACGATATGTTTGCTGCAAGAGACATGGTTAACCTATGTTTATCATTAGATCATCGTATACTCGACGGATTGGTCTGTGGTCAGTTCTTAAGAAGGGTGAAAGAAATTCTTGAGAATATGAATGAAAGTACGACTTCAGTTTATTAATCGGTCGTTATGAAGGTATTTTGCAATTTATTTAATTGAAATTAATAATATTCCCTGCTAAGCTAAATATGTATTTAGACAAATTTATGTTTATCCCGGGAAAGGAGTGTTTGTGATGGATTTTAACTTGTTTATGAATGATATTGTTGATGCCGCTCGAAAAGATATAACAGAAGCAGGTTTTAAAGAGCTTAGAACACCAGAAGAGGTGGATGAAGCACTTAAACAAAAAGGAACTACATTAGTTATGGTTAACTCAACTTGTGGATGTGCAGGAGGAATTGCACGCCCTGCAGCGGCAACTTCTATTCACTATGATAGACGGCCAGACCATTTAGTAACGGTATTCGCCGGTCAGGATCGTGAGGCAACGGAACGAGCAAGGGAATATTTCGAAGGCTACCCGCCATCCTCCCCATCCTTTGCTTTACTTAAAGACGGCGAGATCGTGTCTATGCTAGAACGTCACGATATCGAAAGCTATAGTGCAATGGACGTAATGGTGAAGCTGCAAGCGTTATTTGATGCACACTGTGATGAAATCTAATTATTATCAGGTAGAGACTGGCAAGCACAAGTCAGTCTCCTTTTTACTACATAGCTCAACCTTACATACCCTAAAATAACTAAACATTTCTTTATAAAACTTAAAATAAACTGAAGAATAAACTGAATTCCTTTTATACAGCGTAAGTGTCTGTCTTCCGGAGGTCCGCAGTCCAGACACCTCTCGCTTTCCGCAGGCGGCTGGTGAGCCTCCTCGTACGCTTTGCGTACTGCGGGGTCTCACCTATGCCTTTCCTCCTGCAGGAGTCTCGAGGTGTCTGGACTGCTCCGAGGGAAAGCCCAATTTAGATCACTCTTTATTATTCCACAGATATAATTTCTATCGTGACATGGGACTAGAATAAATGCTTTCAATAATAATCATCTTACCAGTTCAGTTGCCCGGTGGACGGTGACTCCTGCGGGAAAAGCACGAGTCTGGAGACCCCGCAGGGCGGTAGCCCGAGGAGGCTCCAGCTGTGCCCGCGGAAAGCATCCGTCCACCGGGCAACTGAACGGCGATTAGAGCGCCTTAATTAGTGAAAGAGCAGACACTTACGCTGTATGGAAGCGATGGGCAGTTTTCAGATGTGAACGTGGAATCAATAAGAAATTAAAAAAGACCGGTTTTATTTACCAGTCTTTGTAAGTCATTTTTATTAGTCGGATTCATTAAAAAGCGAAGGCGGCCAACCCGTAAGTGAATGTTGACAACAACATAAGGATAATCATTACGTATACAATAATCTTTGTCCTGCGTTGACGTTTTGATTGTCTTTTTGTATAAGATTGTTTGGACAATTCTCTGACCTCCTTATCACAATTACTACTATTAAGTATTTTAACGTGAAATTGCTCATTGGACAAGTTTAAAAATTGTTAGAAAATGTTTTTGCTATGGAACTGCTGGAGAATGGGGGAACTAATATGCCTGAAAAGCATGAGAGTGAAAAAACAAAATGGATAAAAGATGTCGAGAAAACATTAAAGCGCTTTCCGGAGCGTAAAGAAAGGTTTCACACTTCCTCTGAAATCACGGTTGACTATTTATATGGAACAGAGGATGCAAATTATAACTTGGGCTATCCAGGTCAATATCCTTATTTGCGCGGGATCCAGCCTACGATGTACCGCAGCAGATTATGGACAATGCGACAATATGCTGGATTCGGTTCTGCAAGTGAGACGAACAAAAGATTCCGCTACTTATTGGAACAAGGCCAGACAGGTCTTTCTGTCGCTTTTGATTTACCTACACAAATAGGCTACGACTCAGACGATGTCATGAGTGAAGGGGAAGTTGGGAAAGTCGGGGTCGCAATTGATACATTGGCTGATATGGAGAATTTATTAGATCAAATTCCACTAGACAAAGTAAGTACATCCATGACAATTAATGCTCCTGCAGCAATTCTTTTATGTATGTATATTGCACTAGGGGAAAAACAGGGTGTATCATCTGAAAAGCTTACTGGAACGATTCAGAACGATATTTTAAAGGAATATATCGCAAGGGGGACATATATTTTCCCGCCGAAGCCATCCATGCGGCTAATTACAGATATCTTCGCTTATTGTCAAGAACATTTGCCTAAATTCAATACGATAAGTATTTCTGGATATCATATCCGGGAAGCGGGTTCAAATGCTGTACAGGAAGCGGCGTTTACAATCGCAAATGGAATGGCTTATGTCGATGCTGCAATTGCATCCGGTCTTGATGTGGACACTTTCGCACCACGGCTGGCATTTTTCTTTAATGCTCATAATAACTTTTTTGAAGAAATTGCTAAATTCCGGGCAGCGAGAAGAATTTGGGCAAAAATTATGAAAGAACATTATGAGGCAAAGGAACCGAAAAGTTGGAAATTGCGTTTCCATACTCAGACTGGCGGCTCAACACTGACTGCGCAGCAACCGGATAATAATATTGTTCGTGTGACCATGCAAGCCCTTGCAGCAGTATTAGGAGGCACACAAAGTCTGCATACAAATTCACGCGATGAAGCACTTTCTTTACCGACAGAGGAATCGGCACGAATAGCTTTACGGACACAGCAGATTATTGCCCATGAAAGTGGAGTTGCGGATACGGTCGATCCCCTTGGTGGCCCGTATTATTTGGAAGCGCTAACAGATGAGCTGGAAGCAAAAGTAATGGATTATTTAGAACGGATCAAGGAATTCGGAGGGGCCGTGCAAGCAATTGAAGAAGGATATATGCAACGGGAGATTCATCACAATGCCTATGAAACGCAAAAACGAATTGAAAGTGAAGAAGAAATTATTGTCGGACTCAATCAATTTAAATTGGAGGAAGAGGTTAACCCTGATCTATTGAAGGTTGATGAGGCGTTGGAGAAGGCCCAAATCAATAATTTACACAAAGTACGCAAAAAGAGGAACCAAGAAGCAGTTGACCAAAAGCTCGAAGCACTGCGCAGGGTGGCAATTGACGAGGAGGCTAATTTGATACCATATATATTAGATGCTGTAAAAGCTTATGCCTCGATTGGTGAAATCTGTAACGTGTTGCGTGATGAGTTTGGTGAGTACACAGGATTTTAAGGGGGAAGGTATCATGAGGAAAATCAGAATACTAATTGCGAAGCCTGGACTCGATGGGCATGATCGTGGAGCACTCGTCATTGCTCAGGCAATGCGTGATCACGGAATGGAAGTAATCTATACCGGGCTGCGTCAGTCACCTGTACAAATTGCTACTGCGGCTATTCAAGAGGATGTTGACGTTGTTGGCTTGTCTTCTTTATCAGGGGCACATAATACACTATTTCCCAAAGTAATTGAAGAACTGGAGAAACGAAATGCAGGGGATATTCCGGTAATTGGCGGGGGAGTTATCCCGAATGAGGATATACCATTCCTGCTTGAAAAAGGTATAAAACGAATATTCACGAGCGGATCATCAACAGAAGAAATGGCTGTTTATTTAAAGAATCTCCTGCGACCGGAAGAAGCGCCAGTTCCTCCGAAAAGGATTGCCCACATTGGTATTGCCGTTCATCAGATTAAAGACGCACTGCAGTTTTTTACGGAAACAATTGGCCTTGAAGTGGAAGCAATTGAAGAGGTTGAGTCGGAAGGTGTTAAAATCGCATTTTTAAAAATAGGGGAAACACGAATTGAATTACTCGAACCATTGCATGACCAATCACCTATTAAGGGATTTTTAACAAAGCGCGGGGAAGGCGTCCATCATATAGCTTTTGAAGTGGAAGATTTAGCGGTGAGGCTTTCCCGGTTGAAAGAACAAGGCATCCGCCTCATTAATGAAGAACCGAAACAAGGTGCAAACGACAGTCAAATCGCTTTCATTCATCCGAAAGAAGCTCATGGTGTCTTAGTTGAGTTATGCGAACAGGCAAAAGGAAGTGATGAATGATGGATATGTATGATAAGATTAATGAGTTGTATGATAAACGGAGGGAAGTTGAACTAGGCGGAGGGGACGAACGAATTAAAAGGCAGCATGAAAAAGGGAAAATGACTGCAAGGGAACGTATTGATTATCTTCTGGATGAAGGAAGTTTTGTAGAACTGAATCCCTTTATTGAAACCCGCACGTCTGACTTTAGCATGAACGGTAACTCAAGCGGTAAGGGAGAGGGAGTTGTAACAGGCTACGGAAAAATCGATGGAAGACCTGTCTATTTATTTGCCCAAGACTTTACTGTTTATGGCGGTGCTCTTGGTGAGATGCATGGAGAAAAAATTGCGGCTGTAATGGACCTTGCAGCCAAATCAAAGGTACCGTTTATCGGATTGAACGATTCAGGCGGCGCACGCATCCAGGAAGGTGTCTCTTCATTGGACGGCTATGGGCATGTGTTTTATCGCAACTCCATCTATTCAGGTGTTATTCCGCAAATCTCAGTTATTATGGGTCCAAGTGCGGGTGGAGCGGTTTACTCACCTGCAATAACTGATTTTGTCATAATGGTGGAGAAGACCTCACAAATGTTCATTACGGGACCGAAAGTGATTGAAGCGGTTACTGAGAAAATATCTTCAGAGGACCTTGGCGGAGCTTCGATCCATAATACAAAAAGCGGAAATGCGCATATAAGAACTCTAACTGAAGAAGCTGCTCTTGATACAGTAAGAAAACTATTATCCTATATTCCAGCGAATTTTGAAGAGAAGCCTAAGCGACAGCCATATGAGGAGCAACGAATGGAAGAAGAGCTCCGTTTAAATTTAGCAGATCTCATTCCCTTTGATCCAGTTCGTCCGTATGATGTAAAGCAGGTTATTGAAGCGATTGTTGATGAAGATAGTTTCTTTGAGATTCATCAAGATTTCGCGAAAAATATCGTCGTTGGCTTTGCTAGGATTAAAGGTGAAGCAGTTGGTCTTGTCTGTAATCAGCCGAAATATATGGCCGGTGGACTTGATATTGATTCAAGTGATAAAGCTTCCCGATTCATTCGCTTCTGTGATTGCTTTAATATACCGATTATCACTTTTGAAGATGTTACCGGATTTTTCCCTGGTGTAAAACAAGAGCATGGTGGTATTATACGTCATGGGGCGAAAATTTTATATGCTTACTCAGAAGCAACTGTTCCAAAAATTACGGTGATTACGCGAAAAGCATTTGGCGGAGCTTATGTAGCATTGAACAGTAAGTCAATCGGTGCTGACCTCGTTTTCGCTTGGCCGAACGCTGAAATAGCTGTAATGGGTCCAGAAGGAGCAGTTAATATTCTATACGCAAAGGAAATCGCTGAAAGTGAAAATCCGGAAAGCTTGCGGACAGAGAAAATTGCAAGCTACCGCGAGAAATTCGCTAACCCTTACATAGCTGCAGGTCTAGGTATGGTTGATGACGTCATTGATCCAAGGGAAACGAGAATTAAGCTTATTCAAGCTTTAGAAATGCTGCGGAACAAAGAGGAAGAACGTCCTCATAAAAAACATGGAAATATACCTTTATAAGAGGTTGTTCAAAAAGTCTTGTTTAAAGGGCACTTCATGAATGTAGAAGTTCTACTTAAGCCGAATGGTATAGAATCCGTCACATAAGTGATAAGCTGGGTGGCTTGCTTTTGCATTTCTCATGTCTCACCAGCTTATTCCGGTACGGAGAGCTCTTGCAACCTCGAGTTTCGGCGCATAGTACGTTAGGGGCGAATTTGCCAAGGCCACCTTACTACTTAGCCGACCTTGCTTCTTTTTTGAACACACACTATAATTTAATAAGAGTAATTGGAGGTTAAATAATGGTCACAGTAAATGAAACAAGATTAGTAGAGGAATTCCTTGAGCTCGTTCAAGTGGATTCAGAAACAAAATATGAAGCAGAAATTGCAGCATTACTGAAAAAGAAATTCACTGAACTTGGGGTTGAAGTGAAAGAAGACAATGCAAAGGAAAAGACTGGTCACGGTGCAGGAAATTTAATCTGTACACTTAAAGGGACCAAATCGGATGGCGATACTATTTATTTTACATCCCATATGGATACCGTTGTACCGGGGAAAAATATCCAGCCAGTAATAGAAGACGGCTATATTAAGTCTGACGGTACTACCATTCTTGGCGCAGATGATAAAGCTGGTCTTGCAGCAATTTTAGAAATGATTCGTTTATTAAAAGAAGAAAATGTGGAGCATGGAGATATTCAATTTATTATTACAGTCGGAGAAGAATCGGGTCTAGTAGGTGCTAAAGCATTAGACGCTTCTCTTATTCACGCTGATTACGGTTACGCAATTGACAGTAATGGTGATGTTGGTGACATTATTGTCGCAGCGCCTAATCAGGCGAAGATCTTCGCAACCGTTAAAGGGAAAACTGCGCACGCTGGAGTCGAACCGGAAAAAGGTGTTTCTGCGATTACGATTGCGGCCAAAGCAGTATCTAAGATGCCGCTTGGAAGGATCGATGAAGAAACGACGGCAAATATCGGTCGTTTTGAAGGGGGACAACAAACGAATATCGTTGCAGATCATGTAGATATTATTGCAGAAGCTCGTTCCTTAGACAAAAAGAAACTCGATAAACAAACAGCAGCAATGAAAGAAGCGTTTGAACACGCAGCGAGTGAACTTGGCGGTGAAGCGGAAGTAGAAATAAAGCTTATGTATCCCGGCTACAAACAAGAAAGTGGAGACCAAGTCGTTGAAGTGGCAAGAAGAGCCGCGAAATCGATTGGTAGAGAAAGTAAACTGCTGAAAAGCGGTGGTGGCAGTGATGCCAATATTATCGCTGGTTTCGGAATTCCAACCGTGAACCTTGCAGTAGGTTATGAAGAAATCCATACGACGAAAGAAAGAATCTCCATAGACAATTTGATTAAAATTACAGAACTAATTACAGCAATTGTAATGGAAACAACAAAGTAATGATAAATTAAACCATTATAATAGGCATCCAAGGTCTGATTCAGACCTGATGGATGCTTTTTCTATGATATAATAGAGAGTGACAACCAATCAGTAGAGGGTGGTTAACATGTCTACGCTGAAGCCAACAGGGAGAAGAAGAGTAATCTTTCACATAGACATGAATAGTTTTTATGCATCTGTTGAAATGGCCTTCAATCCGGACCTGAAAGGAAAACCTGTCGCTATTGCAGGAAAGCCTGAAGAACGAAAAGGGATTATCGTAACGAGCAGTTATGAGGCAAGGGCAAAAGGAGTTCGGACAACTATGACGGTTTGGCAAGCGAAGAAACTTTGCCCAGAACTTATCATCTTGAAGCCGAATTTTGAACGGTACCGGGCTGCTTCAAGTGAAATCTTCCGGATGATGTCTGAAATTACCCCACTTGTTCAGCCTGTATCGATTGATGAAGGCTACATAGATGTGACGGACGTGGAGGGTCAAGGTACTCCTATAGAGATTGCTCGAAATTTACAAAAGCGGATATTAAATGAACTTGATTTGCCATGCAGTATCGGTATTGCCCCGAACAAATTCTTAGCAAAGATGGGTTCAGACCTCAAGAAACCCCTTGGTATAACCATTATCCGAAAAAGGGAGTTGCCCGAAACGTTGTGGCCACTTCCCATTGATGAAATGTATGGTGTGGGGGAAAAGACGGCGGAAAAATTAAAAGCGATTAAAATTCATACGATTAAAGATTTGGCGGAAGCAGATGTTTATGAGTTACGGCAATTGCTTGGCATCAACGGGGAGCGATTGATCAATCGTGCAAACGGCATTGATAATCGGGAAGTCGACCCCGATGCGATTTTTGATTTCAAAAGTATCGGCAATTCACAAACTTTACCATACGACACGACGAACCTTCAAGAGATTCACTACTTGCTTGATAAGCTTTCTGAGAAGGTCATTAGCCGCATGAAGCGAAAGGAAGTCGTGGGGAAAAGTGTGCAAGTTATGATTCGTTATCATGACCGGAAGACGGTTACGCGTAGCAGGAAATTGGATACATATATCGATGAGAAGGCGGATCTCCTGCCAATAGCGGTTGAGTTATTCGAGCAGCATTGGAATGAGCAACCCATCCGGCTATTAGGAGTGACCGCTCAACATCTAGAAGATAAGCGTAATGTTGGGGAGCAGCTTGATTTATTTACGTATGAAGACGCGGTGAAAAAAGAGACGTTAAAGCAGACGGTAAACCAACTTGCAGATAAATTTGGCGAGGACACATTTAAGGCATTACCTAATAAAGTAGACAATGAATCCAACGAATTCAGAACAAGCTTTCAAAAAGACTTCCTCGATGACTTTAAAAAATAAACGAAATCCGCAGCCCCGATTCCTTTGCACTGCGGATTGTTGGTAGCTTATTTAGTTACCGTTTATTTCATGATTCTTTTCACAACTGAAGTGTTTAGCTTGCTTCCTGGGTAACGGAACGGGAAGTCGAATTTGGTTGTTTGTTTAAGGATGCCTTTTTGGTGGGTAAATGTGTCAAAGCCGTATTGACCGTGATAGGCTCCCATTCCACTTTGGCCAACACCGCCAAACGGCAGGAACGGATTGCCTAAATGATAGACAGCATCATTGATGGCCCCACCACCAAAGGAAATAAACTCAATGACCTGCTGTTGAATTTTTTCATTTTCTCCAAAGTAATAGAGAGCTAGCGGCTTTTCTTGTCGCTTGATTGTATACAAGGCATCTTCAATATTGGAAAAGGAAAGAACAGGGAGAAGTGGCCCGAAAATTTCTTCTTGCATAATTGGATCATCCCAGGTCACTTTATCCATCACAGTCGGCTCGATTAAACGCGTGTCAGGCGCAAAACCTCCGCCATGAATAACTTTTTCCTGATCAATAAAATTTACTAACCGGTTGAAATGTTTCTCATTAATTATTTTTGTATAATCCTCATTGTATAACGGATGCTTTCCAAATAAGGCTTTAATCTGTTTCACGAGTGCTTTCATAAATTTAAATTTGACGTCATCATGAACATAGAGATAATCCGGGGCTACACACGTTTGTCCCGCATTAGTAAATTTCGCCCATGTTATTCGTTTAGCTGCAAGATTAACATTGGCGTCAGAATCGATAATTGCTGGACTCTTTCCGCCTAATTCAAGCGTGATCGGTGTTAAATGTTCACTTGCGGCTCTCATTACTATTTTTCCAACGTTCGCACTACCGGTGAAGAAGATATAATCAAACCTTTCTTTCAGAAGTGCTTCTGTTGTTTCTACACCACCTTCAACAACGTCAATTAAAGAAGGGTCAAAGGTATCTTGTATGAGCGCACGCAGCAATTGGGATGTTGCTATTGCATGTTCGGATGGTTTAATAATGACACAGTTTCCAGCTGCAAGAGCCGCAATTGCGGGTGCGAGTGCAAGATGTAATGGATAATTCCATGGCGATATAACTAGTACAACCCCGTATGGTTCTTTCATTATATAGGATTTCGATCCTTTATGTGATAATGGGGACGGGACTTTTTCCGGAGTCATCCACGTTTTTAAATTTTTCAATGTAAAATCAATCTCGGAATATAAGAAGCCTAATTCTGTCACAAAGGCTTCATGTTTTGATTTATTTAAATCTTGTTTTAAAGCGTAATAAATCTCTGTTTCATTTTCTTTGAGCATTTTCCTTAATTTTAATAAACTTTCTTTGCGGTATTCAAAATCAGTGGTGTTCCCATGGATAAAGAAGGTTCGCTGATTTTCTATTAATTCTTGGATACGATTCATTTTTTCTCTCTCCTACTGTGTAACCCTCATTCATTACCTAATTTGATGATGATAAAAATCGTTTGCAAGCTCTGTGTCTCGAAAAACTTCTCGAGCTTCCTTTAATAAATCCTCATAATCTGCTAACTGGTAACGTGACGAAATATGAGTCATGATTAATTGTTTTACGTTACCTTCTTTCGCTAGGGTTGCGGCTTGCTTCGTTGTACTGTGAAAGTATTGAAAAGCTAAATCTTCCTGCTCCGCGTTAAAGGTGGCTTCATAAATGAGCACATCAGACCGTTCAACAAAAGAAGTAAAACTTTCCCGATAACGGGTATCTCCCATAATCGTAATGATTTTCCCAGGTTTATCTGGGCCGAGGAAATCTTTGCGATAGAGTATACCATAGTCTTTCGTATTAATATATTCATTACTTTTAATTTTACCGTATAACGGTCCCGCTGGTATTCCTTTTGCTTGTAATTTGTCTACAAGTAACTCCCCAGGGGAGTCTTTTTCGACAATTCGATAACCGAAGCTCGGGATTCCATGATCCAGTTCTTTTACATAAATTGTATAGTTGTCTTCTTTAATAACCGTCCCATCTTTAATTTCTTTAATCGTTATCGGATAGTTCAAATGGGATTTGCTGATTCGCAGTGCTGTTACGATATAATCACGTAAACCCTGTGGCCCGTAAATTGTGACAGCATCATCTCCTCCTTGGAAGGAGCGGCTACTTAACAGGCCAGGGAGACCGAAAATATGGTCGCCATGTAAATGGGTAATGAATATTTTGTTTATTTTCCTCGGTTTAATCGAAGTGTGTAAGATTTGGTGCTGGGTTGCTTCTCCGCAATCAAATAACCAGATTTGATTCTCTTCTTGCAGAAGGTGTAGGGCAATAGCCGACACGTTCCTGCTTTTCGATGGAAGACCTGCGCCAGTACCAAGAAATGTAATTTCCATGCGATTTCCTCCGAAACAAATAGTTTACTTATTAATCCAACTTCCGTATTCTTAGACAGCTAGGTATACCTTTACTTTCAGCGTAAGTGCAACTTTCTACTTTCTCCTGGGGGTCCGCAGTCCAGACACCTCTCGCTTTCCGCAGGCGGCTGGTGAGCCTCCTGCTGGAGTCTCGAGGTGTCTGGACTGCTCCGAGGAAAGGCCTGACTTAGAACACTATTATTTAACAGGTACGATGTTTGCTCATTGGGAGGAGATAATTTCCATTCAAAGTAATCATCCCTACCAGTTCAGTTGCCCGGTGGACGGTGACTCCTGCGGGAATAGCACGAGTCCGGAGACCCCTTAGTGCTCAGCCTGAGGTAGACTAAGTTCGCCATGTCCTGTGCGTCGAGGCTTCGGCTGTGCCCGCGGAAAGCATTCGTCCACCGGGCAACTGAACGGCGATTAGAGCGCTAAATTAAATAAACGAGCAAAATACTTACGCTGAACGAAGGTGATAGATGGTTTATTTAAAATTATTCCGGATGTGATGTGCTTTATCCGGGACGTCGGTAATGATGCCGGAACAAGCGAGTTTTAGGCATTTTTTTATTAAGATCGTCCGATTTACAGTATAAACCCGAAGTTGTATGTTTGCAGCTTTACATGCCCTAACTAAGGATGGGGTGAGTAAGGTATGTTTAACATGCAGAGAGCTTGCTCCTAATTCCTTGGCATACCCCACAAGATTAGGATGTTTCCTTGAACGGAGCAGGGCAACGTCTAATGTCTGATCAAGTTGCCTCATCCGTTTGACGCTTTCCGGGTTAAAACTCGATATCGTCGTATGCTTCTTAACATTATAGTTCCGTATTGCGTCAAGAACTTTAATTTCAATTTCTTCATAGGCTATCTTATTATTTTTCAGTTCTAAGTTTAAGTGTAACGGCTTATCACATGCCCACTCTAAGAATTGATCAAGTGTCAATATGCGGGTACCTTTGAACTTAGGTGCAAAATAAGCGCCAGCGTCCAAATTCAGTAGTTCTTCTAATCGATGATCTATAATAAAACCTCTTCCATTCGTCGTTCGCCGGACGTCTTCATCATGAATCAGAACGGGGATGCCATCTTTTGTTAATTGTACATCGGTTTCAATTCCTTCCGCCTCCATCTGATAGGCGAGCTCGAAAGCGGGCATCGTATTTTCCGGGGCATAGTTACTTGCTCCGCGGTGAGCGAATATCATCGTCTGCAAGTGATCCATCCTTTCGAAACATTGTAGGTTTAGACCCGATGCTGCTCATAGATATTTCGTTTTGTTTGTTCTTTTAATTTTTCATACATTTCTTCAGATAATCCAGTAGTTAAATCAACCTTGGTATTTTCTATGACTTGCTCTGTCGTACTCGCACCAAAGGTAATTGTTGTCACGGCAGGGTGTTGTAAGACATATTTTAAAGCCAATTCGTTCATTGGCATACCTTCAGAGAGTGCGGCAATATTTTCAACTGTTTGCAGCAGCTCGGTCTGGTTATAATCGAGAAAACCTTTTGCAGCTTTCTTCGTAATATTTTCTTTATAATATGTACTCAGCATCCCTTTCGCTAGTGGCCCTCTTGCTACTGCACTAATATTGTTATCATCCAGCTGCTTTAATACACTTTCTTCCGGCCGGCGGTCAAGCAAGCTGTATTGCAGCATGACACCATCGATGGAAGATTTTCTCACATATGCATCAATTACATTAGGACGGATGGAGGAGATACCGTAAGCTCGGATTAATCCTGCTTTTTTCAGTTCTTCCATTGCTTCAATCGTTTCGTCTATTGGATCCTCCATCGTTCCGCCATGAAGCATGAAGAAGTCAATATAATCGGTCTGGAGTCGTTTTAAGCTTTCTTTTGCAGCCTGCATGATATATTCTTTAGACGGGTCCCAGAACCAATCCTTCGTTTCTTTTGAAAAGTGGTTTCCAGCTTTCGTAGTGAGAATCACATCTTGTCTTCTATCTTTAATAATTTCTCCGATAATTTCTTCATTTAATCCGAAATCATATAAATCAGCTGTATCGAGATGATTAATCCCTTGTGCTAATGCGGTACTGATAATTTCTTTTGCTTTATTTTTGTCTTGTCCAAGGGACATACAACCGAGGGTAAGCTCGGATACATAAATATCTGATTTCCCTAATTGATTCATTTTCATGTCTTGCACCTCACTAGTTTCAAGTTAACTCTATTATAAGGAAGATTCGTGACATACGCCAATCAGTTACTAGTTTTAATAATTAAATATATGATAAAATGGTGAGACATACAAGGAAATAAAGGAGATTATAATGAAAAATTTTGAAGAAAAAACAATTCATACAGAAAAAATATATGAAGGAAAGATAATTGATCTGCAAGTCGATGATGTCGTTTTACCAGATGGTGAAAAAGCAAAAAGGGAGATTGTCAAACATCCTGGTGCAGTGGCAATTATACCGATTACAAAGGATAAAAAAATCGTATTTGTGAAACAATATCGTAAACCGCTTGAAAAAACATTAGTAGAGATACCGGCAGGGAAATTGGATGATAATGAACAACCACTTGCAGCAGCGATACGCGAGCTGGAGGAAGAGACGGGTTATACGACGAAAGAACTGAATTTCGTCACATCTTTTTATACATCACCTGGCTTTGCAGATGAACTTATCTATATTTACATTACGGATACATTGGAAAAGTTGGAGACACCAGTTCAAGGAGATGACGATGAGTTTATCGAAATCATTGAATTGACACTGGATGAAGCGAAGCAGTACGTCGAAGAAGAAAAGATTCATGATGCGAAAACAAATTATGCCATTCTCTACTTACACGCTCTTGGGAGGATGTAATGAACTTATCATCGTATTTTGTAGATTTGCATATTCATATCGGCAGGGATTACAATAATCGACCGGTGAAGATTACAGGAGCAAAGACACTTACCTTATCCAATATTCTAAAGGAAGCAGATGAAAAGAAGGGATTGGATATGGTTGGTGTGATCGATTGCCACGCCCCTGCCGTACAAGCTGAAATTCAGGAATTGATCGATACGAAGCAGGCTAAAGAATTGAAAGATGGTGGAATCCAGTTCAAACAAGTGACATTGATTCTAGGCTCAGAGATCGAAATCTATGATGAAAATTGTAAAGGACCGATCCATGTGCTTTGTTTTTTCCCGACTCTAGCAAGTATGAGCGCCTTTACAGCTTGGCTAAGGGAACGGATGACAAATATTAACCTCAGCTCCCAAAGGTATTATGGTTCCGCAAAGGATTTACAGTATAAAGTAAAAGAGTTATCCGGCTTGTTTATTCCGGCCCATATATTCACCCCATTTAAGAGTTTATACGGAAAAGGGGTGCAGCAGTCACTCCGGGAAGTATTAGATGACTCATTAATTGATGCAGTCGAGCTAGGTCTTAGTTCGGACACGTATATGGTTGACGGGATTGATGAGCTTAATCCTTATACATTTTTAACGAATTCTGATGCCCATTCATTAGGGAAGATGGCGAGGGAATATCAGGAAGTGCTTATGAAAACACCGAGTTTTAAGGAGCTTTACTATGCAATCCATCACGTCAAAGGAAGAAAAATAGTTCGTAATTATGGAATGAATCCACTTCTTGGAAAATATTATCATACGGTTTGTAAAAAATGTTTACACCCTGCGCCTAAAAATGAACCGTGCAGTAACTGCGGCTCCCTACAGCGGATAAATGGTGTGAAGGAACGGATTGATATGTTAAAAACGAATGAATATTCTCGTGAACGTCCAACCTATGTACACCAAGTTCCGCTTGACTTCATCCCTTCCTTAGGTGCGAAAACGTACGCAAAACTATTAAAAGCATTCGGTACAGAAATGAATATCATTCACCGGGTGAGTAAAGAAGAATTGGAAGAAGTCGTCCCTGCTAAACTGGCCGAGATGATATTAGCAAACCGGAATGGAGAATTGCAAATAGCAGCAGGTGGTGGCGGTAAATATGGTAAAGTTGTTGCCAGTGAAACAGATTCCAGCAATTAAACTCTCTTCTTTTTCAAGGGTGAATCTAGTAATAAGTTCTATTTAATTATAGACCCTCATAGCATAATTATAGAAATATGCGAAGGAGGGTCCACATGCAAGAATTTAAATTACGGTTCGCCAACCATATACGAACTTACGCTATCATCTATTTATTCATGTGCATTTTGCTGTTAACGGGAATCATCTTCGGTGCACTCCTCGTTAACAGCATGAATTTTATCCAGAAACAGGACTTGTTTTTTTATTTGGAACGTTTTTTCAATCATACGTTAGACGAAAAAGATGTGGACCGCTTTATGGTATGGAAAGATAGCTTTTATTTTCACTTGAAATATCTTTTGTTATTATTCGTACTGGGTCTTTCTGTGATTGGCTTGCCGGTTATTTGGATTTTATTGTTCATTAAAGGCTTAGTCATTGGATTCTCTGTTGGTTTCATCGTTAATCAGCTAGGTTCAGAAGGTCTTTTGTTTTCAACTTTAACGATAGCCCCACATAATTTAATTGCCATTCCAATCTATATATTTGCCGGCACAATGGCGATGATCTTTGCGCTGTTCAGTTTACGGAAAATATTTTCGAGAAGAAATGTTGATTCGCTTTGGCAACCATTTGTCAATTACATCGTCATATTCTCAATCCTGATTATCGTATCAATCGGCGCATCCTTCGTTGAAGTTTATATTTCCGGTGGTTTGATGGAGACGCTAATCAAATCATTTTACTTATAATCGAACCTTCTTTATAATTATTATTAATATAAAGTGATAGACTATACTTTGACACGCTTACGAATGGTGCCTATAATAAAGTTGGGATTATGAGGGAGGCGAACAGGGAATGGAACATCGGATTGAACAAATTAAAAAACAACTCCATGCACAGAATTATAAATTGACACCGCAACGAGAAGCAACCGTTCGGGTATTAATAGAAAGAGAAGAAGATCATCTAAGTGCGGAGGATGTTTATTTATTAGTTAAAGAAAAATCGCCTGAAATTGGTTTAGCGACTGTCTACCGAACATTGGAGTTATTATCTGAACTGAAGATTGTCGATAAAATAAATTTTGGAGATGGTGTCTCTCGCTATGATCTTCGTAAAGAAGGCGCTAAACATTTTCATCACCATCTAGTTTGTATTGAATGCGGCTCTGTTGAAGAAATTGTTAATGATCTATTAGAAGATGTTGAAAAAATTGTTGAAAATGATTTCGGTTTCCAGGTGATGGATCATCGTTTGACGTTTCATGGAATTTGCAAACAATGCCAGGAATCAGTAGTGAAAGTACAATAATCAATGCAAAGAACGGCTTTGTCCAAAAACGGGATGAAGCTTTTTTTGTGTATAAGAAACTATAAAATAAAAATGCTATGATCCAACTCCATATATTCGGTCAGACTGTAATTTACAATTGAACTGAAAAAGGGTAAATTAGACATTATAGGGGATGAGAACGATGTTACATAATGAACTGGAAGATTTTTTGCATTTTTTACAAATTGAAAGAGGTCTAGCGGAAAATACGCTGACCTCCTACAAGCGAGATTTAAAAAATTATATAAAACATTTGGAGAAAGAAGCAGCTAAAACGAACTGGAAAGAAGTTTCACGTAACGATATTATACAGTTTCTCTATCATCTAAAGGATAACGGGAAATCAACTGCAACCATTTCCCGGCATATTTCTTCTATCCGCTCACTCCATCAATTTTTAGTCAGGGAGCAAATCGTCGCACAAGATGCTAGCCTCCATATTGAAAAGCCGAAGAACGACCGCACGTTACCAGACGTCTTAGCGCAAGAGGAAATTGATAAGCTTCTTGAAATAAATGATGACACCCCGCTAGAATTACGAACGAAAGCGATGCTCGAATTATTGTATGCAACAGGTTTACGGGTGACGGAAATGATTGAACTGAAAACAAATGATCTGCATCTTATGATGGGATTTGTGCAATGCTTCGGCAAAGGATCCAAAGAACGTATCGTTCCATTGGGAAATACAGCAATCCATGCGATTGAAGACTATTTAGAAAACGCTAGACCGAAGCTTGTTAAAGGACAAAGTACGCAAACACTTTTCGTCAACCAGCATGGAAGACCGTTATCACGACAAGGATTTTGGAAAATCCTCAAGAAAAAAGCACTAGAAGCTGGTATTAAGAAAAATATTACACCACATACTTTACGCCACTCCTTTGCCACCCATTTGCTCGAAAATGGCGCTGATTTACGGATCGTCCAAGAAATGCTTGGTCACGAGGACATCTCCACCACGCAAATCTATACACATGTTACGAAGAAAAGACTGAAAGATATGTACAAAGCATATCATCCAAGAGCTTAACTAAACGCATTAAGCCCTTATTCCATTCAAATGAATAAGGGTTTTTTACTGTATAAAACCCTCCAAATTGGGCATCCTAGTTCCATACTATATTTTGGAGGTAAATCTATGAATAAAAGCAGTATTCTTCTAACAGTTATCTCGTTTTTACTATTTACTAGTTTCACCCCACTACTTGCAGTTCATGCAGCTTCAAAGGAGGAAAATCAGCCGGAACTCGCGGAGGATGCCAAGTCAGCAATCTTGATTGAACAGGACACTGGCACCATTTTATTTAATAAGAATCCTCATGAAAAATTACCACCCGCAAGTATGACGAAAATCATGACCCTTTTATTAATCATGGAAGCGATCGATGAAGGGTCCTTATCACTCGATGAGAAGGTGCGTGTGAGTGAAAATGCTGCGTCTATGGGTGGATCGCAAATTTTCCTTGAGGCAGGGGAGGAAATGTCGGTTACAGATCTTTTGAAAGGTATTGCAATAGCATCAGCAAACGATGCGAGTGTAGCACTTGCTGAACGGATTGCGGGAAGTGAGCAAGCTTTTGTGAAAGCGATGAATGAAAAAGCGAAATCCCTAGGTCTAGAAAATACTAACTTCCAAAACACTTCCGGACTACCAGCAGATGATCATTACAGCACAGCTTATGATATGGCAATGATGGCACGCGAACTGCTAAAATACGAAAAGATCACAGAATTTACTTCGATTTATGAGGACTACTTACGGAAAGATACTGATAAGGAATTCTGGCTTGTCAATACAAACAAACTCGTCCGTTTTTACCCTGAAGTGGATGGATTAAAAACAGGGTACACGAGTGAAGCGAAATATTGTTTGACTGCAACTGCCAAAAAGGATGACATGCGAGTTGTTGCTGTCGTTTTAGGATACGAGAGCTCGAAAGCGAGAAATGCTGCTGTTTCCTCAATGCTTGATTATGCATTTAATCAATTTGAAACGGAAAGGCTTTATGAAGAAGGCGAGGTCATTACCGAAATTACTACGCTAAAAGGTGACAGAAAAAAAACAAATATCATCACTGCATCCCCGATAAGCACGATTCATACGAAGGGTCAAAAGCTTGAAGATTTAACAACAGAATATGAATTGATGGACGATATCAGTCTTCCAATTGAACAAGGGGACAGAATTGGAACACTTTTGATTAAAAATGGTGAAGAAATTATAATCGAATCTCCGGTGACCGTAGAACACCCAATTCATAAGGCATCTTTTTTCACCTTAATGAAACGGTCTTTACAGGAAGTGGCTGTTTTTGAATAAGGGTCGAATAAACGGTTATTCTGACTAGTTTTGTCGTCATGCAGGAATTAGACGAAGGAATAAAGAAACATAGATTAAGGAATTAAAGAGGAGGAGATTAATTTGGGATTACAATCCTTATTTTCCGTGAAGGAGGATGTACTAATTGTCAGACTGACGGGAGAACTGGACCATCATACAGCTGAAACGCTTCGAAAAGAGTGGAAAGACATGCTTTATAGTCGTCCTGTAAAACATGTTATTTTAAACTTGGGTGGAATCTCATTCATGGATAGTTCTGGTTTAGGCGTTATTTTAGGCAGATATAAAGAAGTATTACAGCTTGGTGGTGAAATGGTCGTTTGTTCTGTTACACCAGCGATTAATCGCTTGTTTGAAATGGCTGGGTTATTTAAAATTATCCGTCTTGCTGAAAATGAGGAAAATGCTTTGGAAACCTTGGGGGTGGCATCATGAAAAATAGTATGCAATTGGAATTTTTGAGTGTTAGTGAGAATGAAGCCTTTGCGAGAGTAGCTGTTGCAGCATTCATCGCACCATTAGATCCTACGGTTGAGGAAATGACAGAAATGAAGACCGTTGTTTCTGAAGCGGTAACCAATGCGATTATTCATGGTTACCAGAATGAACCTCATCATTTCATTAAAATCTTTTGTTCAATAGAGGATAATGAAGTTAAACTTAGAATTGAAGACAAAGGATTAGGTATTGACGATATTGAAGAAGCCCGTGAACCGCTCTATACATCCAAACCAGAACTAGAACGCTCAGGTATGGGTTTTACGATTATGGAAAACTTTATGGATAAAGTAGAGATTGTTTCCCGTCCCGGTGAAGGTACGACGGTAGAGATGTCAAAGCAATTAATAAATAATAAAACGGTTTATAATTAGGATGAAAGCCAATGGATCTTAATACAAAACCAAAGTCAAATAAGCATAAGCTTACGAATGAGGAAGTTAAAGAACTACTTTTCCAAAGCCAAAATGGCAATAAAGAAGCAAGGGATTTCTTGGTGGAGCAGAATGTTCGGCTCGTTTGGTCCGTCGTGCAACGCTTTATCAATCGGGGGTATGATCCGGACGATTTATTCCAAATCGGCAGTATCGGTTTAATCAAATCCATCGATAAATTCGATTTAACCTATGACGTACGTTTTTCCACTTACGCCGTCCCGATGATTATCGGTGAAATTCAGCGGTTTATTCGAGATGACGGGAGCGTAAAGGTGAGTCGGACGTTAAAGGAAACAGGGAATAAAATACGGAGAGCGAAGGATGCCTTGACAAAGGAACTGGGCAGATCCCCTTCTGTAAGTGAACTTGCGCAGGAGTTGGATCTTTCCGTAGAAGAAATCATTCATGCTGAAGAAGCTGCAAGGACACCGCAATCAATACATGAAACGGTTTTTGAAAATGATGGTGATCCGATTACATTGCTAGATCAGATTTCAACGGAGGATACGAAGTGGTTTGAGAAAATTTCCTTGGAAGAAGCGATTCAGCATTTAGATGAAAGAGAGCGATTAATTGTTTATTTGCGGTATTATAAAGACCAGACCCAGACGGAAGTAGCAGAACGTCTAGGAATCTCCCAAGTCCAAGTATCACGAATTGAAAAAAAGCTCTTACAAGAGATAAAAGAATACTTAGGAATCTAAACATACCCCCAGCATGGATATCGGGATCCTTGCTGGGGGTATTTCTGTTGATTGTATAAGAAACTATAAAATAAAAATGCTGTGTCCGAAATTGTTTTTTGGAGGATAAAATTCAATCGAAATACTCATACTAAGCAAAATGCTCGGTAAAGGTTGATGATGTTATGGTTCATACGGTCTATTTGCGAATGAAGCGTAATGTGGATGTAAATGAAAATAAGCAGCTGCATCTTAGAGATATTGCCCATATAGCAGCACCTTTTGCGATCAAAGAGAACCTTGAAAGTAAACCAATTTACCGCATCAGTGATAAAGACCTCAACATCCTTGTCATTGACGTATTTCTCATTATTAAAGAACTTATAAAAGAATTCCCTGAACTGGATATCCAATCAGTTGGACCGGATCAAACGGTCATCCGGATAGAAAAGAAAAAGAAAAAAGCAAATTTGTTTATTGCAGTATTAATCTGGTTGCTTTTATTTATTGGTACAGCAATGACTATCATGAACTTTCATTATGATGTCAGCATGCAGGAAGTTCAACAGAAGCTCCACTATATATTAACCGGTGAGGAAAATGAATTTCCATTATGGATTCAAATCCCTTATTCCCTTGGTCTCGGTCTCGGGACTTTATTGTTTTTCAACCATTGGTTCAATAAACGGTTTAACGAAGAACCGAGTCCTCTTGAGATCGAAATCTCAAATTATCAAACTGAACTCAATCAGTATTTAGTGATGCATGAGAATGAGCTCGATGAAAGAAATTAGTCTGAATCTCGCGCAAGCGTTCATCGGTTTTGGTGGTGGCATTACGGTTGGTGCTGGTTTTGTTGCCTTTATTACAGTATTAAGGATCATTCCGCGCCTCATTCAGCTAAGTAAAAGTGAAGCATTTATTAAAATATATACAGCAAGTATTATATTAGGTTTATTATTTGGAACTTTTCTCACCTTCTTTAACGGCAATTGGCAGGAGCCGGTTATACTGCTCGTATTATGGGGGTTATTGCATGGGATTTTTAATGGGATGCTCGCAGCGGCACTTACAGAAATACTGAATGTGTTTCCTATTTTGCTGAAGCGAGTAAAATTGGACGGTTTTTTACTTTGGTTATTAATGGCGATTATGTTCGGTAAAATTATTGGCTCACTTTTTCAATGGCTATATTTCGTAACGGTTTAGATTCGTACTAAACGAGAATTCGGAGTGAACGGGATGGAAGTAAAAACGAAAGTATATCAAGATATTAAGAAAAATGAAAAGTATATGAAGGAAAGGTTAGGCCTGGATATTTCCTATGATGTTGACTACCGGCAAGTTATTATACTTGGTCGCCGTGTTCAACTGTATTTTGTTAACGGGCTTTGTGATACGACCATCGTTCAAGAGTTATTAATAGAAATGCTTAACTTGAATGAAAATGAGAAAGAAAAGGAGAAGTTTCCCGAAATTCTTACAAATCGCTTAGTACATCAACAGGTAGCTAAGTTGAAAACATTGGATGAAGCAGTAGATGAAATGCTTTCCGGTTTGGTTGTCATATTTGTAGATGGATACAACCAAGTATTTTCAATTGATGTAAGACATTACCCTGGCCGAACACCTGAAGAGCCGGACACAGAAAAAGTCATTCGGGGTTCCAGAGATGGATATACAGAGAATGTGGTAGAAAATACTGCTTTAACGAGAAGAAGATTGCGGGACGCTCGTTTGCGTAATGAAATGATGAAAGTGGGAGAACGGTCTAAAACGGACGTCTGTATCACTTACATTAAAGATATAGCCAGCGATGGTCTTGTAGACTTAGTCAAGGAAAGAATTGAAGGTATTGAAGTCGACGGTTTATCCATGGCCGACAAGTCACTAGAGGAGTTTATTATTAAAAGAAAGTGGAATACTTTTCCATTAGTACGTTATACCGAACGTCCGGATGTAGCAGCGAATCACTTGTTAGAGGGACATGTAATAGTGACGGTTGATTCTTCACCAAGTGTGATTATTCTTCCTACAACTTATTTTCACCATTTGCAGCATGCGGAGGAATACAGACAATCACCGGTATTTGGTACTTTCGTAAGATGGATAAGATTCTTAGCCGTATTCTTATCAATATTTCTGCTTCCCGTATGGATATTGTTTGTCCAGGATCCGAGTTTATTACCGAAAAATCTGGCTTTTATCGGTCCAAACGAAGAAGGAAGTGTGCCAATCGTTCTTCAAATCATTTTAGCCGATTTGGGGATTGAATTCTTGCGGATGGCAGCTGTTCATACCCCAACGCCTCTTTCCACTGCGATGAGTTTGATTGCGGCGGTATTGATTGGTGAAATTGCGATTGATGTTGGTATGTTCAGTGCGGAAGTCATCCTTTATGTATCTATTTCAGCAATCGGTTCCTATGTGACGCCTAGTTATGAGTTAGGGACAGCGAATAAGATTCTTAAATATTTTCTAGTGATTGTAACGGCGCTATTTGGTATTAATGGATTAATGATTGGTTTTACGTTAACGATTTTATTTTTGGTAGAGCAAAAATCATTGAAAACGCCGTACTTCTGGCCGTTCATTCCTTATAATCCAAGTGCATTGCTCCATATCATCTTTCGTATTCCTGTTCCGTACACGAACAGAAGACCAAGCATTGTTCATCCGAAGAATGTTTACCGGCAACCACTTGAAAAAGGGAAAGGAAAAGACAAATAATTCGTTCCCTTTCATTCAGCGTAAGTGCAACTCTCTTTCCGGGGTCCGCAGTCCAGACACCTCTCGCACCTGCTGAGCGGCTGGTGAGCCTCCTCGGGCTAACGCCCTGTGGGGTCTCACCTAGGCCTATCGACGAACAGGAGGTTCTAATGCCGGCATTGGTCACAGGACGTGACCGCACTTAGCCGGCCTCCCGCAGGAGTCTCGAGGTGTCTGGATTGCTCCGAGGAAAAGCCAAATTTGGAACACTATTTTCCATTTTAGGAATAGAACTCTCATCACGGTGGGATAGTTTCCGATAATAATACTCTCTACCAGTTTAGTTGCCCGGTGGACGGTGACTCCTGCAGGAATAGCACGAGTCTGAAGACCCCTAATTGCTCAGCCCGAGGCAGACTAAGAACGCTCTCGTATGTGGCAACGTCTGACATTAACGTCCTGTGTGTCGAGGCTTCGGCTGTGCTTTAGGATGCGCACCCGTCCGCCGCGGCGATTAGAGATCTAAACTAAAGGAAACGAGCAAAGACACTTACGCTGAATGAAAGTGATGCGTTGAGTGTATAATTATAATATTTTAAGGCATTGTGCTTTTGTTTTCTCCTTTAATATGGTAAAGTAATGTATCATTTTACAATTAGCGTACGGGGGAGATGAAGATGATAATTGACCACCATCCATTTGAGGTTAATGCTGCAGGGCACTTAATGATCGGGGGCGTTGATAGTCTGACGCTTGCTGAAAAATATGGAACCCCATTATATGTATATGATGTGGGGATTATCCGTAAAAATGCGCGAAGCTTCGTCCAAACGTTTAAAGATTTAGATGTCCAAGCTAAAGTGGCATATGCAAGTAAAGCATTTTCCAGTATTGCAATGGTACAAGTTGCGAAACAGGAAGGCTTGTGTCTTGATGTCGTTTCAGAAGGGGAGCTATATACCGCCCTTCAAGCTGGATTTCCAACAGAGCGGATCCACTTACACGGCAATAATAAAAGCAGAGAAGAATTAAAAATGGCAGTTGACGAAAACATTGGCTGTATCGTCATTGATAATCTGTATGAAATTCAATTGCTTGAAGAAATTCTTCGGGAAGAGAATAAAACAATCGATGTTCTTATTCGCGTAACGCCTGGTATCGAGTCGAATACTCACCAATATATTATGACGGGGAATGAAGACTCTAAGTTTGGCTTTAATCTTATTAACGGGCAAGCGGATGAAGCTTTTCAACTCTTACATAATCATGGACATATTCAATTGAAGGGACTACACTGCCATATCGGTTCACAAATTTTTGAAACAGAAGGTTTTATGGTTGCTGTTAATCTATTATTCGATCAACTAGAAAAGTGGTTGGATCAAGTAGATTTTGTTCCGGAAGTATTAAATCTTGGTGGAGGATACGGGATTCGTTATACAGAAGAAGATGAGCCTTTGGCATATCATATCTACGCGGAAAAAATCGTTGCAGCTGTGAGAGAAAACAGTGAGCGTTTAAACATATCCCTGCCGGAGATCTGGATTGAACCAGGTCGATCGATTGTTGGAAATGCTGGTGTATCTTTATATACGATTGGTTCATCCAAAGAAATTCCCAATATAAGAAATTATGTATCAGTTGACGGTGGGATGGCTGACAATATCCGCCCAGCCCTCTATGAGGCGCAGTATGAAGCAGTTCTCGCTAATAAAGCGACGGAAGAACCGACAACAACTGTATCGATTGCAGGGAAAGCATGTGAATCAGGAGATATGCTTATCTGGGATCTGCCGCTTCCGGAAGTCCAGCCCGGAGATGTACTTGCAGTCCTTGCAACCGGAGCTTACGGTTTTTCTATGGCAAGTAATTATAACCGTTTAGCAAAGCCTGCGGTAGTCTTTGTTGAAGATGGTATGGATAGACTCGTTGTAAGAAGAGAGAGCGTAGAAGACATTGTAAAAAATGATTTATCCTATGAATGATATGACATTTCTTTTCAATAATAATCGAAAATGGTAAAATAGATTGGAATATGAATTAAACATAGAAGGAGCGTTTTGCATGACTAAAACAGGCTATATACAAATGGAAAATGGGGAAAAAATTGAAATGGAATTCTTCCCTGAAGCTGCACCGAACACGGTAAAGAACTTTGAAGAACTTGCAAATTCAGGATTTTATGATGGGGTGACATTTCACCGCGTAATTCCTGGTTTCGTTAGCCAGGGAGGAGACCCGACAGGAACTGGGGCTGGTGGCAGTGGTAAGACCATTAAGTGTGAAACAGAAGGTAATCCGCACAAACATGAAGCAGGAGCATTATCTATGGCACACGCTGGTAAAGACACAGGCTCAAGCCAATTTTTCCTTGTCCATGAACCGCAACCACATCTAGACGGAGTCCATACTGTATTTGGAAAAATCACTTCTGGACTAGAAGTTGCACGTAATATGCAGAATGGTGATGTCATGAAAGAAGTGCGGGTATCTGCTGAATAATTCTAGAGCACTAAGGATCATTCATTTTTTCATAACGGATTTTTGTTGACAAACTAGCATTAAAATGCCATAAATATATATATGCTTTAGAATGATTCATTGTTGAAATGACTTAATATAAGTTTAAGTTAATTAATGAGGGATTAATATGTTAATTCGCTATAAGAAAAATATGGAGAAAATTGCAATGGGCTTATTATCTTTTATGCCTGATGAAAAAAGGGATGTAAAAAAGCTCCAGCAACATATAAAAGAGTATGAAACGAATCCGGATTGGCATTTGTATTTATGGAAAAACGAGGAAGATGACATCCTAGGTACGGTTGGTGTTCGAATAGAGGATGAAGTGAATGCGATTATTCAAGATTTGTCCGTCAACCCATCCCACCGGAACCTAGGCCTAGGGAAAACTTTAATACAAGAAATAAAAGAAATATATAGTGAGAAATATATTGTTTATCCAAGTGAACAAATCAGACAGTTTTATGAGAAATGTGACTCGATTGAGTAGTAAAAGCCAGCCCCATCAACCGGGCTGGCTTTTATACCTGCTATTTTAAGCCGGTAGAATAATCACCTACATTCGACTTAGAACCATGCTGCCCCTACAATAATTAAGAGTATAAACAGCACGACAATTAGCGCGAATCCTCCTGCAAAGCCTCCACCGTAACCACTCATAACTAAAAACCTCCTTTACGTAATGCGTAGGTGATAAAGTCAGATGAAGAGCATTCTGACTTTGCTTACGATATAGCTTATGTGTTGCTAACAAATATGTTTGGGCAGATTACATAATATTTTTTCTTTTCTAGAAAGGATGCAAATGATGCAAGAAGCTTATAAGGTGAAAATAGAACAATTTGAAGGGCCGCTTGATCTCTTATTACACTTAATCAAGCAATATGAGATTGATATTTATGATATCCCTGTAGCAGACATAACGAAACAATATATGCAATATATCCATACCTTCCAAGTGTTAGAGTTGAATATTGCAAGTGAATATCTCGTTATGGCATCGACGCTTGTCGCAATTAAAAGTCAAATGCTTTTACCTAAGCAAGAAATGACGGAAGACGTGGAAGAATATATGGAAGATCCGCGGGATGAACTTATGCAGCGATTAATCGAATATCGTAAATACAAAGAAGCCGCTGAGAAATTCAAGAAGAAAGAAGAAGAAGCAACTCACACCTTTACACGGCCACCGATGGGATTTGATGAAATCCTAACTAAAAAACCGCCTGTTGTACAAGGGGAAATTACGATTTATGATATGCTTGGTGCTCTCGGTAAGATGCTAGAAAGGAAAAAATGGAGTGAACCGCTTGATACGAAAGTCCAGCGCGCCGAAATTTCAATAGAAGAGCGGATGGAAGAAGTGCTTTCCATCGTTAATAAAACAAGGGAAGGCGTCCGGTTTGATGAATTATTTCCGGAGCGCACCCGGAACCATATAGTCGTCACCTTTCTTGCCTTATTAGAACTAATGAAGGATAGACAAATTTATTGTAAACAAACGAAGCATTTTGATGTGTTATATTTGTATGCTATGGAGGAATGAAAGTGGATATCGGAGAACTGAAAGCTGTCGCGGAAGGGCTTCTCTTTGCCACAGGAGATGAAGGAGTTACCATTAAACAATTAAGTAAAGTGCTTAATATTACAGAAGACGTAGCAACAGAGCTTATTGATGAATTAAAAGATGATTATGAACAGAAAACTCGTGGACTGAAAATCATGGAAGCAAATGGAGTATTGCATCTGACAACGAAACCGGAACATAGCTCGTATTTCAAGAAATTAATTGAAACACCCCGCTCGACAAGAATGTCACAGGCAGCCCTTGAAACACTTGCAATCATCGCTTATCAGCAGCCCATCACCCGGGCGGAAATCGATGAGATCAGAGGGGTGAAGAGCGATGGACCGGTTCAGACATTACTTAATCGCTCATTAATTGAAGAGATGGGCAGAAAAGAAACGATTGGACGTCCCATCCTCTTTCGAACGTCGAAAGATTTCTTGACTTATTTTGGTTTAACTTCCCTTGACGAATTGCCGCCACTTCCGGAAACGACAGACGATACAAACAATCAAGAAGTTGATTTGTTTTTCGAACGATTTAATGATGAACTAGAAGAGTAGTTCATAGGCACAATTAGCAGCCCCCTTCATAAAATACTTTGGAGGAGGGCTTTTTAATATGAATGAATTGTATTTACAAGCGTTAAAAAAGTGGAGTGATGATGTAAAGAAGACCATACAAATGGAAGATTTACCGGAGGAAACGATAAATACTTGGGGAAACTGGGACGAGAAAATTCAAGCTTCTCTTGAAAATGGCGTGGAACAAGAACAATTAATAAAGCTCCACCAGCAAGGGGAGGAATTGCGGCGTCATTTAAGTGATTCTTCAAAAGAATTAATCCGTGCAGATTATGCGAATCATGTTCTTCCCCCGCTTCCCTATGCTTATGATGCATTGGAGCCATATATTAGTGAAGAAATCATGAGGCTCCACCATCTCGTGCATCATCAAGCGTATGTGAATGGATTAAATAAAGCTGAAGAAGAGATTTATTACCGTAATCATGAACCGGATATGTTAAGACATTGGTTACGAGAGCAGGCTTTCAACGGATCAGGGCATCTGCTTCACTCTATTTTTTGGAAAAATATGACCCCATACTCATCAAAAGTACCAAGCAAACAGATAGAGCAATGGATTAATAGGGATTTTGGTTCTTTCGCCCATTTTAAGGAAAGTTTTACAAATGTCGCCAAAAGTGTCCAAGGTCCGGGCTGGGCTGCATTATTGTACGATCCAGTTAACCACCGGCTTGTAATTGAATCAATTGAGAAACATCAGCAGAATCACCTCGTTTCGATGATTCCGCTCCTTGTCCTTGATATGTGGGAACATGCTTATTATTTACAATATAAAACAGAGAAAGCCGATTATGTGGAAGCCTGGTGGAATATTGTGGACTGGGAGGATGTCAACAATCGCTTGTTAAGAGCAATGAACATCCGCGATTAAGTTTATCTTTGTCATATATAGAAAACCTTCCTGCATAGAATGAAATAGAGAAATATGCTAGGAGGCAAGTTCGCATGCGATTATTCTTCGGCTTCATATTATGCGTTTCCCTTTTTTTCTTTTTACCTGAGCATGGACAGGCTGCTCCAGATGTATCAGCAGCACAGGCAATCTTAATGGATGCAGAGAGTGGACAAGTTTTATTTGAAAAAGATGCATTTGAAGCAAGACCGATTGCAAGCATTACGAAAATCATGACAGCTATTCTTGCAATTGAATCTGGAAAAATGGACGAGAAGGCAACTGTTTCAAGAAATGCTATTTATACAGAAGGTTCTTCTATTTATCTGGAACAGGGGGAGAAGATTACGATTCAAGATCTTGTCTATGGGCTAATGCTGCGTTCAGGAAATGATGCTGCTGTCGCGATTGCTGAACATATTGGGGAAAGTGAAGAGGGATTCGTCTATTTGATGAATGAAAAGGCAATGTGGTTAGGGATGGATCAGACTCATTTCACAAACCCGCACGGCTTGGATGATGAAGAACATTATTCGAGCGCTTACGACATGGCGCTTCTAACAAGAGAGGCGATGAAAAATAAACAGTTTCGGGAAATTAGCGGCAGTACGAGTTATTTATCTGAAAACCGTTCCTACAGTTGGCGGAATAAACATAAACTTGTGACTGGGTATTATGAGAATGCTACAGGGGGAAAGACCGGATATACGAAACAGACCGGCAGAACTCTTGTAACGACAGCTGAAAAAAATGGCCATTCGTTAATTGTCGTAACCCTGAATGCCGGGAATGATTGGAATGATCATATCGCCTTATTTGAATGGGGATTTGAAGAGTTAACAGAAAATAGCCCTGAAAAAGAGACAGAGGTAAAAGAAACCGCTGGAAACAGTGTTTCGTCTATTTTATCTGAAATATTACGTAAAGTGACAGGGATTCAAACATGGTGAATTTAATTTGGGCACTGATGGCGATTGTCGGAATCCTTTATGCGATGTTGAATGGTACGATGGATGATGTGAATAAAGCAATAATTGAAAGTGCAAATGAAGCCGTAACGTTATCGATTGGATTAATCAGCATTCTCGTTTTCTGGCTTGGCGTAATGAAAATAGCTGAAGCAGCGGGAATACTTAAGCTAATCACTAAATTATTGCGACCTCTTATTATAAAAATTTTCCCGGACATACCGAAGGATCATCCGGCAATGGGGTATATCCTCTCCAATTTCACTGCGAACTTTTTCGGCTTAGGTAACGCTGCAACCCCATTAGGGATCAAAGCGATGCAAGAAATGAAAAACCTGAGTAACTCTGATACCGCATCCAGGTCGATGATAACCTTTCTTGCCATCAATACATCGAGTCTAACGTTGATTCCGACTACTGTTATAGCCATCCGCATGCAATATAACTCGGTTTCGCCAACTGAAATCGTCGGTACAACCTTAATTGCATCAATTGCCGGTGTTACGAGTGCTGTTCTGATAGATCGGTATTACTATAATAAAGAGTCACGGAGGAAATAGGATGAGTTGGATGACTACAATAAGCGTATGGATCATCCCTTGTTTTTTATTAATTGTATTAGTCACAGCCTCTTGGAAAAAGCTGCCCAGTTATGAACTGTTTGTTGAAGGAGGGAAGGAAGGTGTCAAATTGGCATTTTCTTTACTTCCTTTTTTGGTAGGTATGATTGTAGCGATTACGATTTTAAGAAGTTCTGGAGCTTTGGATGCACTGATCGGGTTACTCACACCGGTACTTACTTTTATCGGAGTCCCGCCGGAAGTATTACCGCTCGCACTCATTAGACCAATTTCAGGTACAGCGGCGCTAGGAATGACAGCAGAATTGATTCAAACATATGGACCAGATTCGTTTATTGGAAGATTAGCTTCGACCATGCAGGGTAGTACAGATACGACGCTGTATATCCTTACGATTTATTTTGGTGCAGTTGGAATAAAAAAGATGCGTTATGCACTTAAGGTTGGACTATTAGCGGACCTGGTTGGTATAATTGTTGCGATAATAATAGTTAGCATTGTATTTGGATAAGCTAATTTGTAGCGTTTAATCTAGATTAAACGCTATTATTGTTTTATCACGTATTAACGGTCTGTAGTACCCCCACTTCTAAACATGGAGGAAAATCAATATGTGAAGGGTAGGGATACACAGTCCGTAAATACCTGATTCTGTTCAACTAACATTCAGTGGGGGGGAAGGAAACCCCCACTGAATGAAGTTTCACCTTATGGACGGAAAACGCGAAAAAATAATTTTTAGGATGATGAAAGAATGGCACTGGAAAGATTACAAAAAGTTATTGCTCGGAGCGGCCTTACTTCAAGGAGGAAGGCGGAGCAGTTAATTGCAAGTGGCAAGGTGAAAGTAAATAATCAAGTTGTTACGACACTGGGTACGAAAGTTTCTGCCCAAGATGAGATTGAAGTAGAAGGTGTGCCGATTGAAAAGGAAGCGCACGTGTACTATATGTTGTATAAGCCAAGAGGCATCATCTCAAGTGCAAAAGATGATAAAGGAAGAAAGACTGTTCTTGATTTCTTTCCGGAGGTCGAAGAGAGGATTTACCCTGTCGGGAGACTTGATTATGATAGTTCCGGCTTAATTCTCTTAACGAATGATGGGGATCTTGCCAATACACTTATGCATCCAAGCCATGGTGTGGAGAAGGTTTATGTAGCTAAACTGAAAGGGATCCCGAGTAAACAAGAGTTGGCAAAGCTGAGAAAGGGTGTAACAGCAGATAGAGAACTACTAAAAGCGGTCCGGTATAATATATTATCTGCCGATAGAAAAAAAGATACAATGATACTGGAACTAACATTGGTGGAAGGGAAGAACCGTCATGTAAGAAGGATGATGGAGGCACTCGGATACCCTGTACAAAAATTAAAAAGAGAAAGGTATGGCTTCTTGACGTTGGATGGTTTATCCCCCGGTGAAACGAGACCATTGACCCCTAAAGAAGTGAAACAATTAAAGAATATCGCGAAGTAAATTGTACCAGTTTTGACATAGAATTGTTAATTCTCTAAGCCGCTATGATGGTACAATACACTGGGAGTGATTTTGATGAGTATAGAGAAAGCGAAAAAGAGAAAAAAACAAAAAAAAAGAAACAGGTTAATATATAGGGGCGTCATCTTAGCTGCGCTTGTTGGTGCGCTTATTTTTGCCATTGTATCGAACCTGCAAAAAGATAATACGGTTTACCGAGTAGGGGATCCGGCGCCAGACTTTCAGTTAACGCAAATCAATAAGAATAGTGATTTGGAAACGTTGCGCTTAAGTGACTACGAGGGGAAAGGTGTCATGTTGAACTTCTGGGCAACTTGGTGTAAACCCTGTGAAGCGGAAATGCCGTATATGCAAGAACTTTATCCAAAGTATAAGGATAAAGGGGTGGAAATTGTAGCTGTTAGTCTGGATACTACGGAGCTTGTCATTGATCGTTTCATCGATCGCTATGATTTGACATTCCCAATCCCTCATGACAAAAATGGGGAAATTAGGGATTTATATAAAGTTGGTCCAATTCCGAGCACATTTTTCATTAACCCTGACGGCGAGATACAGGAAGTAGTGAACGGTGCTTTGACTTTGGATCTGCTGGAAGGATATTTGAACGAAATAACACCAAATTAATAGGTATGAAAGTTACCTTACCAGAAAATATGTTTATTCCAGATTTGGTAAAGACAACTGTGAGGGATATAAATGAACAAGATCAAATGTGAATGCGGTCATATTAACCCGGAGGGAACGGTCCTATGTGAAGCATGCGGGAAACCGGTAGAAGGGAATCAGCATATTGACGGCAATGATCAGAAGAAATTACTTAATATGAGATATGAAGGATCTGCACGCCGTTCACAGACTTACCGGAAATCAATGGTCGATAAAGTCTGGGGTTTCTTCTCTTCCGTTAAAGTAGGAGTCTGGCTCATCGTCCTTGCGCTTGTCGCTTCTATGATTGGCACGATTTTTCCGCAAGAACAATTCATTCCACAGAATGCTGTATCAAGGGACCCTGCAATCTATTATGAAGATCAATTCGGGTTGATTGGTAAGATCTATTATTTACTCGGATTTCATGAAATGTACAGTGCTTGGTGGTACTTGCTATTATTAGGTTTAATTGGTGTCTCCTTAGTTATTTGTAGTCTAGACCGTTTTATACCACTTTACAAAGCACTGAAGATTCAAAAGCCGCGCCGTCATGAGACATTTCTGAACAGACAGCGTTTTTACAGTGAATCAAAAGAAGTCAGTGACGCGGAAATTGAACAAGTAAAAGAAAAATTGAAGAAGCAACGTTATAAAATAACTGAGCAGAACGGCCATATTTTAGCTGAAAAAGGCAGGTTTTCGAGATGGGGACCATATGTCAACCACATCGGACTCATTATCATTCTGCTTGCAGCAATATTACGGACAACCCCGATTATGTTCACTGATGAGTATGTCTGGGTGAGGGAAGGCGAGACAATCGTTATCCCTGGAACAAACGGTGAATACTATATTGAAAACAAAAAGTTTCATTTAGACTTGCACGATCCAGATGATGAGCGATTCAAAGATGCAATCGAACAAACTGGAGCGGTAGCTAGTAATTTCCAAACGGATGCTGTCATATATAAGGATGCAAATGAGGATATACCAGGTGCTGAACCTGAACTGGAACCTATTCTAACAGAATCCATCCAAATGAATAAACCTGCGAAATTTGACGGATATACACTATATCAACAAGGGTATCAGGAGAATGAATTCAGCAGTATGACCTTTAAAATCCATGAAACGGATGATGAAGATGCAAAAGCGATTGATTCCTTTACCATTGATTTATTTAATCCAGAATCAGAATACATACTGGATAATGATTTCAGGGTAGTGATTGATCAGTATTATCCAGATTATTATTTAGCAGATGATGGAACACCGGCTTCAGAAACAAATTATCCAAGAAATCCAGCATTTGTATTGCTCGTCTACCCGCCAGACGAAACGGAACCTGAAATAAGTTTCCTTGGTATCGGTAGAAATATCGATGCAACTGGAGAGAATGAATATAAAATTGCTATTCAGGATTTCGATACCCATTATGTCAGTGGCCTGACGTTACGTGTGGACCATACATTGATCTTCTTTGGAATTGGCGCAGCTATCTTTATGATTGGTGTTATTCAAGGAATGTACTGGCAACATCGCAGAGTCTGGATCCACCCGAAAGACGATGGTGTATTATTGGCTGCCCATACGAATAAGAACTGGTTTGGCTTGTCGAAAGATATAGAGAAAGCGATTGAACAAACGAATATAAAAATGGTCGAAGATAGGCAGGAGCTAGACAAGTAGTATATCTATTTGTCTAGTCTACTAACTTCTATAGGAGGGTGTTTGATGGATTTAGTCAATTTAAGCAGTAATATGCTTTTTGCTGCTTTTATCTTATATTTGATTGCGACGCTATTTTTCGGAGCGACAATTCGTGAAAAACGTAATAAAGAAAACAAAAAAGAAGTCGCTGGCAATATTGCAATCACTATTACAATCCTTGGATTCTTAGCACAATTAACGTATTTCTTTACAAGATGGATAGCAAGTGGCCATGCTCCGCTTGGAAACATGTTTGAATTTGTCACATTCCTCGGGATGGCGATGGTTCTTGCATTCATTATTATTTATTTTATGTATCGACTTGGATTTTTAGGACTATTTGCTTTACCGATTGCAATGTTAATTATTGCTTATGCGAGTATGTTCCCGACAGAGGTAGCTCCATTAGTCCCATCACTAAATAGTTACTGGCTCTGGATTCATGTATCGACTGTAGCGATTGGTCAAGGTATTTTGTTCATCAGTTTCGTTGCTGGATTAATGTACCTGATTAAGGAGATTGATCAGACGAAGCGGACAAAAAGGAATACGTGGCTTGAAATTGTTATGTATACATTGTTTATAGTTATTGGTTTTATCGTGATCACGTCTGCATTTAATATCGCGGGTTATAAAGCGACTTTTGAATATCAAGATGGAAATCAAATTATAGAGACAGAATACCACCTCCCGGCAATTGTTTCTCCAAATAATGGTGTGTTACGTTCAGAGAATGTAATGGAGCCGTTGTTCGAAGCTCCAGCCTGGATGCAAGGAGAGGACGCTGGCAGGAAGTTTAATACGGTCATCTGGTCTCTATTAACCGGTACACTCATCTATGGGATCACCGTACTTATTTTAAGAAAACGGGTTGCTGCTGCAATCCAGCCTTTACTGCGCGGTGTGAAAGCTGACCTTCTTGATGAGATTATGTATCGTGCTGTTGCAATTGGATTCCCAGTCTTTACCCTCGGTGGACTAATATTTGCTGCGATATGGGCACAAATCGCCTGGGGCAGATTCTGGGGCTGGGATCCGAAAGAAGTATGGGCACTTGTTACATGGTTCTTCTATGCTGCCTTCCTGCACTTACGTCTATCCCGTGGTTGGCACGGTGAAAAATCAGGTTGGCTTGCTGTTGTAGGTTTCGGTATCATTATGTTTAACTTGGTTGTCGTGAACCTAGTCCTTGCCGGATTACACTCATACGCTTAAATATCAGGAATAAAAAAAGAGACAAATGCACCGCATCGTTAGAATTCGGCTGCATTTGTCTCTTTTCTTATACATTTATTACGGATTCGTTTATAATGATTGATAGAGATTTGATGTAAGGGTTTTGTAATAATTGAGTTTAGTGGAATATATGAAAGATTAGAGATTGTGGGGGAATTTATTCATGGAAACCGATGTAAGAATTTTAGTAGTTGATGATGAAGAAAGGATCCGCAGGCTTGTTCGGATGTATTTAGAAAGGGAAAATTATGAGATCGATGAAGCGGAGAATGGTCACGAAGCTTTGGAAATGGCATTGGAAGAGGACTATGACTGTATCATCCTAGATCTCATGATGCCTGAAATGGACGGTATTGAAGTATGTGAGGAATTACGAAAGCAAAAATCAACACCGGTTATAATGTTAACAGCAAAAGGAGAAGAATCAAATCGTGTACAAGGCTTTGAAGTCGGGGCGGACGATTATATTGTGAAGCCATTTAGTCCACGCGAAGTTGTCCTACGAGTAAAAGCAATCCTAAGAAGAGTGACCTCTTCTTCATTAACAAATGCAGATGGCTCGGCAAGAGATGTTCTTGTATACCCGCATCTGACAATTGATCATGACGCCCACCGTGTTACCGCAGATGGTGAAGAAGTAAACCTGACACCAAAAGAATATGAATTACTTTGTTTCCTCGCTAAAGCGCCTGATAAGGTATTTAACCGGGAAGTCTTGCTGAAAGAAGTATGGCAATATGAATTCTTTGGAGATCTGCGTACAGTTGATACGCATGTCAAGCGACTGAGAGAGAAGTTAAGTTCTGTTTCAGATAAAGCTGCAAAGATGATTGTTACTGTTTGGGGTGTCGGCTATAAATTCGAGGTTGTTGAGGACGAATAATGGTATGGCGTAATAATATTGTTATTAAATTGGCATTAACAATTATCCTTCTTGTGTTTATTGTTTTATTCATTCTGTTTATGCTTCTCATGCAGTTCTTTGAGAATTTCTATATTAATGAAGCAGAAGAGGATATGCTTGAAACAGCTACAAAGATTGCTACAATCATTGACCAGCAGGATGATCGGAGTTTTATTCATGAAACAGCCGAATTAATTAAAGATCCCGCAAGCAGGATTGCAATTCTTTATCCGACAGGGGATTTCTGGCTGTCGATGAGCAGTGATAATGAACTTAGTGCTATTGATTTGGACTGGATCGAAAATGAACCGGATCTCCTTGAAGTGATTACCTTGGAACGGGAAATTCAAAAACTTATTGTGCTGCCGGACGATACAACGGCAGCAATAATTGTTGGTAAGCCACTCTTAAATGATGGTGCAGTCTATATTTATCAATCCCTTGATGTTGTAAATCAAACGAAGGAAGAGACACAGAAGATCATCTTAATTGCTGCAGGCTTTGCCATTGTGTTTACTGTATTCTTTGCAGTATTCCTTTCAACGCGGATAACGTCTCCGCTAATTAAAATGCGAGAAGCTGCAGCCGATTTGACACGAGGAGAATTTAATACGAAAGTTCCTGTTTTAACTCATGATGAGCTTGGAGATCTGGCCAGGGAATTCAACCGGATGGGAAGACAGCTGAAGTATCATATTAATGCTGTTAGTCAAGAAAAGGAACAACTCGCAAGTATTGTAAAATCGATGGCTGATGGAGTCATAACGCTTAACCGTAACGAAGATATTATTGTGATCAATCCACCAGCTGAGAAGTATATCGAAGACTGGTATTTTGAAAGAAATATCGAACCGAATGCAAACCAACAGAAATTACCGGATGAATTAAGGAAGGCTTTAGAGAAAGTAATCGGAGGAGAAACAGAAGTCGTTCACGAAATGCATCTACAGGGAAGAGATTATGTCATGCTGATGACACCATTGTACGATGAGAATTATGTTCGAGGCGCAGTTGCCGTCATTCGAGATATGACGGAAGAACGGAGACTGGATAAGCTACGGAAAGATTTTATCGCAAATGTTTCACATGAATTGCGGACGCCGATTGCAATGCTGCAAGGATACAGTGAAGCGATTGTTGATGATGTAGCAGAATCTAAATCGGAGAAAAATGAACTTGCGGCCATCATTCATGATGAATCATTGCGAATGAGCAGACTTGTTAATGAATTATTAGATTTAGCACGAATGGAAGCAGGACATATTCAGTTGAACCTGGAAACAGTGGAGGTAGAACCCTTTATCGAAAGGATTATTAAGAAGTTCCAACGAGTTGCCGAGGAGAATCATGTAGAAGTAAAACTGTCTACGAATATCACAACAAATCAGGCAACTTTTGATTCGGACAGGGTCGAACAAGTTTTCACTAATCTGATTGATAATGCGATTCGACACACTGATGAACAAGGATATGTTCATATTAAAGTTACAGTGAATGAAACAGAATTTCTTGGAGAGATTGCCGACAATGGCAGCGGTATTCCTGAAGAGGACTTGCCGTTTGTCTTTGAACGATTCTATAAAGCGGATAAATCAAGGACAAGGAATAAAGAGAAGAAAGGGACAGGCCTTGGACTTGCTATTGCGAAAAACATCATCGATGCTCACCAAGGTACGATTCGCGTGAAAAGTAAGTTACTGCAAGGTACTACTTTTACTTTTGTAATTCCCCAGTCCAATAAGAAACAGATTACAAAGTGAGGTTGCTACAAATGAACAAACGATTAATAAACGTTCTCATCATTTTTGCAGTTCTCCTATTCCTTGCAGCATGCGGGAACAGTAATGAAGAGACGACAACAACAGTTAGTACAAATGAAACTGGTGAAATGAACGATGTTCCGGAAAATGAGGTCCGGCTCACGATTTCAATCAATGATGGGGAACAATTTATTAATGAACAGCAAGTTGAAATTGAAGATGGTGCAAATTTACTGGAAGTTCTAGATGATACGTTCTATATCGAAACAGATGAAGATGACGAGCTGACCTCCATTGAACGGGTCGCAATCAGTGAAGAAGAAGGCACAAGCTGGCATCTATTCGTAAACGACGAAATATCCGACGTACCAGCTAAAGATTACACCTTAAGCGGTGGAGATCGAATCATCCTCGATTTGCAATAAAAGGCAAGATTAGGTTGGAACATAACATCAAAGTTTTGTTCCAACCTTTTTTATGATCTATAATTAGAACATACAAGTTTCATCGCTAAAGTATTTAGACTTCACACCTTAAAAAAGAAAGCAAATCATCCCAAGACACCCTTATTTTAATATAAAAGGCTTTTTCAAAAAGAACTACTAATCACTCTCATTCAGCGTAGTATGTGCAACTTACTTCTGAAGGTCCGCAGTCCAGGCACCTCTCGCTTTCCGCCGGGCAACTGAACGTCGATTAGAACCCTAAAATTAGTGAATGAGCAAAACACATACGCTAAATGAATGTGAAACGTTTTTGATTGGAATGACGTCTAATAGGAGGAATGGGGGAAGCAGATGAAAGCTCTGTTTAATCATTTTTATGAGACGTATCATCAGGACATTTATAATTATGTCTTCTATATGGTTAAAGACAGAACTGTGGCAGAAGATATCGTTCAAGAAGTATATATTCGTATTATTAAATCCTATGACCGCTTTCGTGGAGACAGCAGTGAAAAAACATGGGCTTTCTCGATAGCTAGACATGCCGTATTTGATCACTTCCGTAAGCAAAAAAGAAAGAAAAAACATACAAACGAAACAGTCGATCTTGGTGAATGGACGGAATTCATCCCTACGACAGAGGCCGCTCCAGATGAAGTCGTTATCCAACAGGAGGATATGCAAGTATTGTATCGCCTTCTAGATAAGTGCAGTATTAATCAGAAACAAGTAGTTGTTCTCCGTTACATACAAGGGCATAGCCTGAAAGAAACGGCAGAGATACTGAATATGACAGTAAGCAATGTGAAAACCTTGCAGCACCGTGCAATAAAGAAGTTGAAGAATTTGTTTGCGAAAGAGAAGAAAGGGGGAGAGTCGGGTGACTAACCGAGATGATGAGAAGATAATTAAACTATTGGAAAATCTGCCCCAGCATAAGGACAAGCGCCCCCAACAGGAAATATATGAAAAATTGACTTTGCAGTTCAAGGGAAAATCTCAAAGAAAGAGCAAGAGATTTATTCCTTATGTTGCTGCTCTTTCGATCTTCCTTTTGCTTCTGGGCTTACCTTTTGTTGTCAATCATAACATAACGGAACAAACAACAATGGAAACAGATGCAACCGATGAACGTGCAATTTTCGGAATAGAAGAGGAATCGTCCCATACTTCCGACGATAATATGGAAAGTACGGAAACATTCGAGCGGGAGGGACTAATGGAGATATCTCTTATTAGTGGCGGGGTACTTACCGATGTACCGTCAGACAGGGAAGTCATTCACTTTGCAACTTATAATGCAACAGGGGAGTATGTTATTCCGTTAACCTTTCTTGTACCAGAAGAAGCAGACATGGAGAGTTATTACGCACAGTTGGATGAAATATTAAATGCTTTCGACCTTTTACCAGATCATTATATATTGGAGGGTGCAGAGTTTTCAATCGATCTCGACACGAAGCAAGTCGTCCTAACTATGCAGAACGAGTTACTTGAGGATTCGAATTCGAATGAATTACTACCACAATTATTGGGCGAAATGTTCCTTCCATATGGTATTGAAGAGGTAACGTTTGAAAATGACGCGAGCGAAACGACGCAAACAATTGACTTATCTACGTACGCTAAGCAGCGGGAAAGCTATTTTTTGTATGGTGGTAACTATATCATTGTTCCTCTGGACAATGATTCGACAGTTGAAGAGGCATTACATGCACTAAAACAGTCGTACTCCGATAGTCAAATTAAACCGGTGATGGATGCAGATATTGAATTCACTGTGAAAGAAGCCGGGGAAACAGTTATAGTGGAGTTCGTACAAGAATCTATTCAAGAAGCAGATGTAACGATTCAAATGGTTGAAGCAATATTACTAACAGCAAAAAGCTTTGGATATACCGAAGTCCAGTTTGACCAACTCCCGTTCAATCAATTAGAAGGCTATAACTTCAATTCACCGCTACCTGTTCCAACCGCTGTAAATATAATCGCTGATATTAAATGAAAACTGCGAGAATTTTAACTGATTCTCGCAGTTTTCAATAGTTTTAGTGAAACACTTGGCTGTTACTTTAAATTTTACTATAATATGACTTGGGTAACATCTATTACTTGTCCGTTTGAAATGGCTTTTTGCTAATATGAATAGACATAGATGGACAAGCTTCATAAGCATCCAGAAGGTCGTTTCTTAATCTTCTTTTTACCTTTTTCGTCCCTGTATTGCCATCAATTTTAACAAAAGACAACCCTTCCTCATTATATCCAAATAACTTCGGTGCATTAGCCCCGCAATTTCCACAAGCGATACAAGTATCCTGATTCACGATAACATACATTTATTTTACCCCCATTAAACACTCCTTATTGTAAAACTAGTCACGAATAATTTCAATTAGATGATTAGGAATGGATGTGAGATAATTGATTTTTAACGGTATACTCTTAACAGCAGCAAAACAAATTAAACAAGAGCGGAGTACATCAAGCATTTATCATTTACTAACAGGCAGCAGGAGCATCCAGACCCTTCAAGATGCCCATATTTTCTCCAACCAGGCATTCTTTGGAATTTATAGAGGGCTGAGGAAGCAAATCTTTGATGAGAAAATAACTGCATTAATTCAAGCAGGTTTCTTGGAAGAAACTGTTGAAGAAAAGGGACGCCAAGCAGTACGCTGTTTACCTGAGGGAGAAACGTGGCTTGCCGCTCACCAGAGCAGAATTCCCTTTCACTATTTTCAGGGGTTTCTGTATTTTGATAAAGCCGACGTATTTTATAATAGATTACTATTACTCGTTCAAACATTAAGTAATACGAACGAAAGTAATTTCTCGTTTATTCCCGTTATTCATCAGCCGGCTACTGAACGGTTTGTACGACAATTTTATAAGCAGATTAAAGAAAATGAGAGAAGTTACTTGGAAGAATTATATGATGAACTTGTTCAGTTACTGGCTGCTTTTCCCGAAGAGGAAGCTCAAATATTCATTGACCGATTTTCAGGATATAATCATTACGGGAAAAGTCTCGATCAACTTGCGATCCAGTATAACAGAGAAGCAGCTGATATCCGCTTGCTCTTGGTCGGTATGATACATATGTTGTTGCAAAAGATTGAAATAAGTCAATCAGACTACAGCGCTCTATACCCGCTAGTTGCTGATCTTGGCCAGACAGTAAAATTAGTCGGCTCACCAGGGAAGACATATGATTTGTTCAAGCAAGGACTTACTCCTGAAGAGATTTCTCGCATACGGAGCTTAAAAATTAATACAATTTACGATCATTTAGCTGAAATCGCACTGTATGATCCTGCTTTCCCCTTTTCGGATTATGTATCGGAAAGAGACACGAAGGAAATTTTACAAGCGATTCAAGAAACGAATTCATTTAAATTGAAGACGATTAAAGAAAATGTCCACCCAGAGATAAGTTTTTTCCAAATACGCTTAATGCTCGTCTTTCATCACAAATTGAGGGAGGGAGGAAGTCGACATGGGTGAAACTCTTCATTTGGAAAATGAATTACAGAAACATTTTCAATATCATTCGTTCCGCCTAGGGCAACGAGAAATTATTTCCGATGTACTGCAAGGTAAAAGCGTGCTTGGCATTTTACCGACCGGCTCTGGAAAGTCGATTTGTTATCAGCTGCCATCCCTGTTATTGGATGGTCTGACCGTTGTCGTTTCACCTTTAATATCTTTGATGATCGACCAGGTAAAAGAATTGAAAGCTAAAAACTTTAAAAGAGTTGTTGCGTTAAATAGCTTTGTCACCTATTCCGAAAGACAGATGGTAATGGAACAGTTGCATCATTATAAATTACTTTATATCTCTCCAGAATTATTGCAGCAGCCGCAGCTACTCAAGCGATTGTCGCAACTTAAAATTAGTTTATTCGTTATCGATGAAGCCCATTGTATTTCCCAATGGGGACATGATTTCCGTCCGGATTATTTAAAACTTGGCAAGGTAATTGAAAATTTGCATCATCCACCAGTGCTGGCATTAAGTGCAACAGCAACCCCTGCTGTTCAGGCGGATATTATTAAAAGCTTGGACCGACCCCGAATGGTGAAGCGGGTCTATCCAATGGATCGGAACAATTTAACATTTGCGATTCAAGATGTAACTTCTGATCAAGAGAAGCTTGAATTATTAACTATATACCTCAATAAACATTATGGACCTGCTTTAATTTATTTCTCGAGCAGAATCCAAGCTGAAAATCTTGCACGTATTTTAACAGAGAAATTACCTGAACTTCAAGTTGCTTTCTATCATGGTGGCGTAGAGCCAATCGATAGAATCCAGATTCAACAACAGTTCATGAATAATCAAATTGATGTAATTTGCTGTACAAGTGCATTTGGAATGGGAATTAATAAGCAGAATATCCGTTTAATTATTCATTATCATATTCCGTCGCAAATGGAAGCATATATTCAAGAGGTCGGAAGGGCAGGCCGAGACGGAAAACCAAGTATTTGTTTATTACTCTATGGGCGTTATGATGCTGCAATTCCAAAGAGTATTATTGAAAATGAATTACCAGAATCCGGTGAAATCCGGATGATTATGCAACAGTTAAAAGTGTTGAGTGAACAAGGAATTGAACTGACGAAAGAAACGCTGCATGATTTAAATGAACTCTTTCAAATCAGTGAAATAAAATGGAGATTTTTACGGTTTCATTTTGAAAAACATGGTATGATTAATGGTAAGAAAGTTGTCTATCAAGCTGAGCATTGGCGTAATGTATATGAGCATCTTGTCAAGTGGATCCAATCACGAAGTCTGTATAAAATGGAAGAGTTGCAAGAGATGATTCGTTGGGCTGAGTCAGATGATTGCTTACGGAAGCAGTTGTATAAAAAGTTTCAATCGGGTTATGATCCGCCAATCTTTGAGTGCTGCAGTAACTGTGGGATCGATCTTGAACAATGGGAAGCTCAAGCGTTACCCCCTAGTCTACAGAAAGATACCGATTGGAGGGGAAAACTTCGAAAGCTACTACTTGGAGCAGAACATGAAGCAAAGTGAATTAATCAAACAATTATCAGATCGGGAACTAAAAATTAATCTATTGTTTTCCCAAGGGATATTTCTTGGAATTGCTCTCTTGTTAAGCTTGTTTTTATTTGATCGATTTCGTGATTGGACAACTTTATTTGTTTGGGACACACAGGAAGTTATTTACTTTGGTGTTCTACCTGCTATATTCATCGTCGGGATGGACTTGCTATTAATTAGATTGCTGCCTGAATCTGCAGTTGATGATGGCGGAATAAATGAAAGGATTTTTAGAAACAGATCCATTTCGTTTATTTTTGGTATAGCTTTACTAGTAGCAATTTCAGAGGAACTACTATTCCGCGGTGTGATCCAAAGTACAATCGGATATATACCTGCAAGTATATTATTTGCACTCGTTCATCTCCGTTATTTAAGGAAACCGGTATTATTCCTATCCATATTGGTGATCAGTCTTTTAATAGGTTACCTTTTTCTATTAACGGAAAATCTTTTTGTTACTATTACACTTCATTTTATAGTAGACTTTCTTTTAGGATTATTTATTCGCTTCAAAAAGTGAGGTGCTTTCTAAGTTGAGTACGCAGCTTGAACATAAAGAGGAAGATCAAGCGAATGAGTTGAGGACCCTTTTTCAGGATATTGAAGAAGGAAATGAAAATGATGAAGAATTGTTCGCTGATCAAATCATAAATGAGATTGATGTTTTGAATTTACCTCCGAGAAAAGAGGTACATACGAAAAATAAACGGACTAAAATTAAGTTAAGCAAGCCACTCTTGCGATTTCTTTTTACGGTGATTATTGTTATAGCGGGATTGGGAACGGCAATTTATGTCTGGCAGGATGAAATTACGACTCTGTTGCATAAACTCTAATAAGGAACAGACTTTACGGATTAGCTTACTACCTAAAAATTGATTAATTGCATATAGTATTGTATACATCCAATGTTTCATCTGCATGTATAGACCGTTGTCTTTGTTGTTAAGTAATATTTTTTAAGGGGGATACTGTATGCGTGTGGAAAGACTATCCAGTCATCAGTTCACCATATTTTTGACTTTTGACGATTTAATTGAGCGTGGTTTCACGAGTGATGAAATATGGCACGATGCAGCTAGTGTCCGGAGTTTATTTAGTGAAATGATGTATGATGCAAGTGATGAATTAGATATAGAACTTGATGGAATGCTGCTTGTTCAAGTTTTCATGATGCAGGCTCAAGGTATGCATGTAGTCGTGACGCAAATGAGTGATATGGAAAATGAAGACGAAGATTTTATTGAAATGAAAGTGACACTTGACGAAAGCCATGAATTAATATTTTTATTTGAGGACATTGAAGATTTAATCGACGTTGCATCCTATTTATCGCCACTTGGAATAGAAGATGGGCAAGTATATTATTTGGATGATCATTATTATATGTTATTTGATGAAGAGTCCCTTCCCGATATTGAAAAAGAAAGCATCATTGCAATCATGTCGGAGTATTCTCATTCAAGTATTCTTACTTCCCATCGTCTAAAGGAATACGGGAAAATTATTTATGAAAAGCAGGCTGTAAAACAGATTATGAATCATTTTTACAACTAGTTTCAACTGACAAATAATATAGGTGTTCCATAGTATTTTAATTGCATATTTACAGTGAAAGTGTATACTAACTTCTTAGTAGAAGGTTTATTAATATATGTATTCTAGGGGGTAAATTTCATGGTAGCCGATAAAGCAGTAGATTCTACCGAAGAAAATCATGAAAATCTAGATGTTTTAAGTTCAACAAGGGCAGTAATTATGACGGCTTTGGAAAAGTTGGGATACTCCAATGAGGTATATGAGCTATTAAAAGACCCGCTTCGTATGATGACTGTTCGCATTCCGGTACGTATGGATGATGGCAAGGTGAAAGTGTTCACTGGATATCGCGCCCAGCATAACGATGCAGTAGGCCCGACGAAAGGTGGCATTAGGTTCCATCCAGACGTAACGGAAAAAGAAGTAAAAGCCTTATCCATTTGGATGAGTTTGAAAGCGGGTATTGTCAACTTACCATATGGCGGAGCAAAGGGTGGAATAATTTGTGATCCGCGCCATATGTCCTTCCGTGAATTGGAAACGCTTAGTCGTGGTTACGTTCGTGCTGTCAGTCAAATCGTTGGACCGACGAAAGATATTCCGGCACCAGACGTATTCACGAATTCACAGATCATGGCCTGGATGATGGATGAGTACAGTAAGATTGATGAATTTAATAATCCAGGATTTATTACCGGGAAGCCGATTGTTCTTGGTGGTTCACATGGTAGAGAATCTGCTACAGCAAAAGGGGTTACAATCGTACTAAACGAAGCTGCGAAAAAACGCGGAATTGATATTCAAGGGGCCCGTATCGTCATTCAAGGGTTTGGAAATGCGGGTAGTTATCTATCGAAATTCCTTTATGATCAAGGGGCAAAGATTGTGGGAATTGCGGATGCACACGGTGCACTGCACGACCCTGATGGCCTTGATATTGACTATCTTCTTGACAGGAGAGACAGTTTTGGCACGGTGACCAACCTGTTCGACAATACAATTACGAATAAAGAGTTGTTTGAACTCGACTGTGACATTATCATTCCTGCTGCAGTCGAGAATCAAATCACACGGGAGAATGCACATAATATTAAAGCGAGTATTATTGTCGAAGCTGCCAATGGGCCTACAACAGCTGAAGCGACAAAAATTTTAACCGATCGAGATATTCTTTTAGTGCCTGACGTACTTGCTTCAGCTGGTGGAGTAACAGTATCCTATTTCGAATGGGTACAGAATAACCAAGGTTATTACTGGTCTGAAGAAGAAATTGATCAAAAACTACATGAGATTATGATTGATTCTTTTAATAACATTTACAATCTTTCCGAAACGAGGCAAGTCGATATGCGGCTAGCTGCTTATATGATAGGGGTCCGTAAAATGGCCGAAGCAGCAAGGTTCCGCGGTTGGGTATAAGAAACTTAAGCTAATCACACAAAAAACTCTTATCATCTTAGGATAGGGGTTTTTTCTGTTGGGTAAGATACAATTACCATTTTTAGACTGCTGACGTTCAGTAGAATATAAGTTTTTGTTTTTAACCATCTTGGTTTATCCGATAAGCAAATTATAGTAGAATATTATTAGAGCATGTGAAAAGGATGTGGCAGTAAATGCAACAGGAAGAAGTTATTATTGTTGGAGCCGGACCTTGTGGAATGGCTGCAGCGATTGCTTTACAAGACAGAGGTATCAACCCTCTGTTAATTGAAAAAGGAAACGTCGTGAATAGCTTGTACAAATTCCCGACACACCAAACATTTTTCAGCTCCAGTGACAATCTGGAAATCGGTGATATTGCTTTTATTACCGAGAAACAGCGGCCAGTCAGAAATGAAGCACTGGTATATTACAGAGAAGTAGCAAAAAGAAAATCTCTGCGCATTCAATCCTTCGAGGAAGTTACTAAGATTGAAAAGAAAGATAAAGGCTTTTTGCTCAATACGGAAACTAATCATAATGAGAAAAAACAATACAAAGCAAAATTTGTAATTATCGCGACAGGTTATTATGATCAACCAAACCGTCTCAATGTTCCGGGTGAGGATTTGCCTAAGGTTAGCCATTACTTTAAAGAAGCACATCCTTATTACAATAAAGACGTTTTAATTATAGGTGGGAAAAACTCTGCAGTAGATGCAGCGATCGAACTCCATAAGGCAGGAGCAAATGTGACAGTCCTTTACCGCGGAAAGGAATATTCTTCGAGCGTTAAGCCTTGGATTCTTCCAGGATTTGATTCTTTAGTTAGGAAAGATGAGATTGAGATGGTATTTAATGCAAACGTAAAAGAAATTACTGAAAATGCGGTTTCTTATGAAGTGGATGGAGTCGAGCGGCGTATTGATAATGAATTTGTTTTCGCAATGATCGGTTACCAACCAGATATCAAATTTTTACACGACGCGGGTGTCGAAACAGATCCAGTGAGTGGAATTCCAGCGTATGATGAAGATACGTATGAAACAAACATACAAGGAATCTATGTAGCAGGTGTCGTAGCGGCAGGGTTTAACAACAATGCTATCTTTATTGAAAATGGACGTTTTCACGGAGAAGCAATTGCACGCTCGATCGCGGCGAAGCGGACAATGAAAGTATAATTTATAAAGGAGCTAGCGACTGCTAGCTCCTTTACTGTTCAGAAAATAGTTTGCTCAACTCTTCCATATTCGTCGTTTGTTCTAAGGCAAGGAGTAATTTGATTCTTGCTTTAGGGCCGGTTAGTCCATTAGCGAAGATTACACCTATTTCATTTAATTGTCTACCGCCACCGGAATAAGCATAAGTTGGCTGAACGGTTCCTTGGTAACAGCGGGAGACGAGGATGATTGGGATATTATCATTTATAACTATCGTAAGTGCATCCATAATCGCTCCTGGTAAATTACCTTGGCCAAATGCCTCAATAACAAGTCCATCCGGTTTCCCTAAGTGGAGCGCGTGAATTAAATCCTCATCCATCCCAGCAAATGCCTTCAGAAGAAAAACTTTAGATCGAACTTTCGTAACAGGATAATGCTCCCTTTTTAAAATGCTGTGATGGAAAACAATCAATTCTTTCGTAACAATTCCAATTGGGCCATATTGCGGACTTTGAAAGGTTGCGACATTGCTTGTTGAGGTCTTCGTGACGTTTGCAGCTGTATGAATTTCATCGTTCATAACAACTAGTACACCTTTGCCATTTGCTTGTTCCGCGCAGGCAACGCGGAGGGAACTGATTAAATTATAGAGTGCATCTGATCCGATTTCATTACTGGAACGCATGGCACCGGTAATGATAATCGGCTTTTCAGTATCGATCACCAGATCAAGGAAATACGCCGTCTCTTCCAGTGTATCTGTACCATGAGTAATGACAATCCCATCGTATTTAGGTATGGATTGTTTAATGTACTCTGCCAGTTCCAACATGTTCTTTGGTGTAATATGTGGGGAAGGCAGGTCAAAAACAACGAATTCATCCACATCGGCAAATTTGTTGTATTGATCCTGCAGTTTAGTCAATGGATGTTCATCTGTAACGTTAACTGCTCCAGTTTCCTTGTTTTCCAGCATCGAAATTGTTCCACCTGTATGGATAATCAAGATTTTCTTCAACGAAATCACCTGCTTCACATTTTCACTATTTCCAATAGGATAACTTCATGATACGATAAAAGTATTGTACTTGGAAAGAGGTTTATAACTATGATTGCTATTTTTTCTGTGGGACTTGCCCCTGTTGTAGCATTGATGTCCTTTTTTTATCTAAAGGATGAATATACGGAACCAATCCCTTTAATTGTACGGTCTTTTCTATTAGGCTGTCTGATTGTATTTCCGATTATGTTTGTGCAGCATGCATTTGTAAAGGAAGGGTTCGTGTTAAATATTTTCTTGACATCCTTTTTCCAAGTTGCATTACTGGAAGAATTTTTAAAATGGTTTATTTTTATGTTCTCCATGTACCATCATGACGAATTTGATGACCATTATGATGGAATTGTATATGCTGTGGCAATTAGTTTGGGTTTCGCCTCGGTGGAAAATATCTTATATTTACTGACAAATGGCATTGAGTATGCCTTTTCAAGAGCGATATTTCCTGTATCATCTCATGCATTATTCGGTGTTATTATGGGGTATTATTTCGGAAAAGCGAAGACACGTGTAAGTAAGACAAGGTTTAATCTTTGGCTCGCTTTTTTCATCCCGTTTCTACTTCATGGAATCTATAATTACATCTTGCAGTCAGTTTCGAGCAACTGGATTTACTACCTTGTCCCATTTATGATTATCTTATGGATATTCGGACTTCACCGCATGAAAATTGCTAATCAACCTGATTTGAATTAAAGAACAGAATACGTCGTTACAAAAGCATGTACAGTATCCCTCGCCGTACATGCTTTTTATTTCATAAAAGTGTATAAAAATAGATTAGCAACAAAAGCTATCCTCAAGTCATTGCTTTATCAAAGTGTAACCGTTCGTATCTCTTTCAGCTTGTAAAAGATAAGGAAATCAAATTAAAAGGTGAGAGGAAACGGACGCTTATACTCTGATATCTTAGTTAACATTTCGCGGAAGATAAGCAAAGATTCTTCGGCATGACGAATCGTTTTTTGAGGAGGGTTAGACTTGCGATACAGACAGATTAGTTTTTTCATCGTTTTCGGTTTGTTTCTATTACCTTTATTCTTCGACGGAAAAGAAGAGGCACAAGCATTCAGTCCCCAGGTTATTCAACATGGTGCAGTTGGGGATGATGTTATTGAATTACAGGCGAGATTACAATATTTAGGATTTTACAACGGAAATATTGACGGAGTTTTCGGGTGGGGAACATATTGGGCTCTTCGCAATTTCCAATATGAATTCGGTATGAACATTGATGGGCTCGCTGGTCAGGAGACAAAGAATAAACTAGTAAAAGCGAGTCAGTTCAATGAAGCTTATGTGAAAGAACAAATTTCCAAGGGTAATCGCTTTAGTCATTATGGCGGAACGGAAGGCGGGCAGCAACAGGCTGGCCAAGCACAACAAACAGAGCAAAATGTACCAGTAGATAATACAACCGCAGTCAATGTTCCGCAAGGCTTTTCACAGAATGATATTCAATTGATGGCAAATGCGGTATATGGGGAGGCAAGGGGAGAGCCATATGAAGGTCAGGTTGCAGTTGCAGCCGTAATTCTTAACCGGGTAGCGAGTCCTAGTTTTCCCAATACAGTCTCAGGTGTCATCTTTGAGCCACGGGCTTTTACAGCCGTAGCAGATGGTCAAATCTGGCTCACACCGAATGATGTGGCAAAAGAGGCTGTGCTTGATGCAATTAATGGTTGGGATCCTTCATCCAATGCCATTTATTATTTTAACCCGGATACGGCAACCTCGCCTTGGATATGGTCAAGGCCGCAGATTAAGCAAATTGGTAAGCATATCTTTTGTAAATAGGAAGGCGTGAATAGTATGATTCGTTGGATTACCATTGGTATTCTGTCGCTCGGATTAGTTGGTGCAGCCATTTGGGGCTACCAAGAACACCAGGAGAAAAATGCGATTTTAATACAGGCGGAAAACAGTTATCAAAAATCATTCCACGAACTTAGTTATTATATGGATTTACTGCATGATGAGATTGGAACAGTGCTGGCAATGAACTCCCATGAACGGTTATCACCTAAGTTCGTTGATATTTGGCGGATTACATCAGAAGCCCATTCCAATGTTTCCCAATTACCACTTGGGCTCTTGCCATTTAATAAAACAGAAGAGTTTCTCTCGAATATTGGTGATTTCACGTACCGCACGGCAATTCGCAACTTGGATGATGACCCGCTAACTGAAGATGAAACGAAAGTTCTAGAGGATCTTTACGTGCAAGCAAATGATATTAAGGATGAATTGCGGCATGTACAGCATTTAGCACTTGAAAATAATTTGCGGTGGATGGATGTTCAGCTTGCATTGGTTAACAATGACCAAACAGATAACACGATTATCGATGGGTTCAAAACTGTAGAGAAGCAAGTGGAGGGGTACGCTGAGGCGAACAGCCAATCCGGTTTAATCGGGGTTAGTACAAAACCAGAAGATCACTTCGAAAATCTACCCGGAAAAGAATTGAGTGAAGAGGAAGCATTAGATAAAAGCAGAAAGATTTTCGATATCAATTCGAAAGAAAATATTGAAATTACACCTTCTGGAGATGGCGCCGATATTCCAATTTACAGTGTATCTTATCAAAATGGTGAGAAACGCGCTTACATGGACCTCTCTCAAAAAGGAGGTTATCCGTTAACATTATTAATCGAACGTCCGGTAGAAAATAAGAAGCTTAGCTTGCATGATGGACAAGAACATGCGGAAAAATATTTGGAGCAATTTGACTTTGACGATATGGAACTATATCAAAGTATGGAACTGAATAATGTCGGAATGTATTCGTTCAATTATAATCAGGATGGCATTCGGATTTACTCTGATTCCGTAGAGGTGAAAGTAGCGCTAGATAATGGAGATGTCTTAGGAGTGACAGCAAGCGAATATTATAGTAATCATCATGAACGAGAAATCGATGAACCGGAACTTACGGAAGAAGAAGCACGTGAATTCGTTAATACGAATGTCCAAATAGAAGAAAGCGGCCTAGCGATTATTACGAATGATGTGGAAGAAGAAGTGCTTACTTATGAATTCTTAGGTACATTCAACAATGATACGTACCGCATCTTCATTAACGCCATGGATGGCAGAGAAGAAAAAGTCGAAAAACTCGGGGGCAAGGAATTGAAGTATTCCTGAAAAAGCTCCAGAACGGATGTGGCGATTGCTAGCAACTATAGTTGTCCACTGCATCTTTATTTTATATTTTTTTAATACAGGTAAAGGGGGGGAGGCAAAAAGCCTTCCCCTTTTCTCTTAAATCTGTAATAATAAATATATACAATCATTCCGTAATGAAGGCAGATAGAATCGTGGTGAAGATATGAAAGGACCAATGATAAAGATTGGCACAAAACTGGGATTAACATTTAAAGAACCTGGATTGCAAGCGGATGAATATTATTGTAAAGTTGTTGACATCAACGACAACTATCTTCTTATTGATTATCCCGTACATAAACAAACAGGGAAGACCAAATTTTTCCAAATAGGTGCCTCTTTTAAAGTTGATTTCGTAGGTGATGATGAAGCAGTTTATCAATTTCAGACGACACTTGCAGATAGAGTTAAGATGAATGTCCCCGCTTTAGCACTTTGTAAACCAGAGCTAGAAGATATTGAGCGAATTCAGCGGAGACAGTTTGTACGTGTGGATGCAACAATTGATGCCGCTATCCATCGCCAAAATGAGGACAAGGAAGCTTTTACAACGGTTACTTCCGACATAAGCGGTGGCGGGTTATCATTAATCGTGCCAAGGGAAGATCTACTGGATATACATGAAGTGATTAATGTCTGGCTCGTACTCAGCTTTAGCTCAGGGAAATATCATTATATACAGACAGCGGGTCAAGTCGTTTTCTTGCAACTGAGAAACGGAATCCATACAGCTTCAATAAAGTTCCTTGGATTAAAACCGATGGATCAACAATTAGTCATCAGTTACTGTTTTGAAAAACAGCGGGAAATGAGAAAAAAAGAATTATCTTAAGTAGAGATTGTAGACCAGTCAAATTGAATTATGCTATGATAAACAAGAGATAGAAATGATTATTACTTACAGTACTTATGAAGAAATTACCCACATGCTTATGAGAGGACGGAAGTTTGTAGATGCAGGAAGAACATATAGCTATTGCGATTGATGGCCCGGCAGCTGCTGGTAAGAGCACGGTCGCAAAAATTGTAGCCGAGAAATTAAATTATATCTATGTGGATACAGGTGCGATGTATCGTGCATTAACGTTGAAGGCGCTTAACGATGGAGTTGATCCTTCCGATGAGGCAGCAGTTTTAAACTTGTTACTAGAGACGAATATCGAACTTGCCAACGATTCGACAGGACAACGTGTTATTTTGAATGGAAAAGATGTAACAGAAGAAATCCGTTACCAGCCTGTATCTGCGAATGTATCTTATATTGCTAAGCTTACTGCCGTACGCCAAGAGATGTTGAAACGGCAGAGGGAATTAGCGAAAGACCGTGGAGTTGTGATGGACGGCCGGGATATTGGTACCCATGTCCTTCCTGGTGCACAAGTGAAAATATTTCTCGTGGCATCTGTTGATGAAAGAGCAAAAAGGCGTCATGATGAAAATATTGCAAAAGGCATCCCATCGGATTTAGAACAATTAAAAGCTGAAATTGAGAAAAGAGATGAAATAGACACTAACCGTGAAACAGCACCTTTAGTGAAGGCAGATGATGCGGTTGAACTTGATACAACATCCCTTTCCATCCATGAAGTCGTCCACTCTATCTTGCAAGAAGTGGAAAAGTATAAAAATAAGCAAAATTAGAATACTTTACTTGACAAAGAAATGTAATTATTAGAAGTTATAGAAAGAATAATTTTATATCGCTATGATGCTATTAGGAGGGCTAAGGTTATGACTAATGAATTTAACGAAATACCAGAATTAAATGTAGGAGATACGGTTACGGGAACAGTTGTAAAAGTAGAGGAAAAACAAGTTCTCGTAGATATCGGTTATAAAACAGAGGGAATTGTCCCAATTAGTGAACTTTCCAGCTTACATGTTGAGCTTCCAAGCGATGTTGTAAGCGAAGGGGATTCTGTTACCCTACAAGTGAAGAAATTGACAGATGAAGAAGTAGTATTGTCCAAGCGGGCAGTAGATGCTGAAAAAGCATGGGAAGACCTTGAAGCAAAACATGACAACAAGGAAGTTTTTGAAACCGTTGTAAAAGAAGTTGTTAAGGGTGGACTTGTTGTTGATGTAGGTGTGCGTGGTTTCATCCCTGCATCACTCGTAGAAACATATTATGTAGAAGATTTCAGTGATTATGAAGGTAAATCATTAGAAGTTATTGTAGAAGAACTCGACCGCAGTCAAAATCGCGTTATCCTTTCTCACCGTGCCGTAGTTGAAAAGGAAGAAGAGGAGAAAAAGAAAGAACTTCTTGATTCTCTCGAGCAAGGTCAAGTAATTGAAGGAACTGTACAACGCCTAACAGGCTTTGGTGCATTCGTTGATCTCGGCGGTATTGATGGACTAGTTCATATTTCCCAATTAGCCCACTACCATGTTGAAAAAGCTTCCGATGTTGTTTCAGAAGGTGACAAGATTGAAGTGGAAGTGCTATCCGTCGACAGAGATAATGAAAGAATTTCTCTATCCCATAAAGCGACCTTACCAGGACCTTGGACAAACATCGGGGAACGCGTTTCTCAAGGTGATGTGTTAGAAGGGACCGTTAAACGCTTAGTTAGCTTTGGTGCTTTTATTGAATTATTCCCTGGAGTAGAAGGACTTGTTCACATTTCCCAGATTGCGAACCGTCATATCGGCACACCAGATGAAGTGCTTGAAGTAGGTCAGCAAGTGAATGTTAAAGTGCTTGACGTGAACGAAGAAGACGAACGTATTTCCTTAAGTATCAAAGAATTGGAACAGGAGAAAGAGCAAGTCGAAGTAAAAAATTATGAAAAAGATGACGACCATTCCGGATTCCAACTTGGAGACGTTATTGGCGATCAGCTCGACAAATATAAATAATAATGAAAGGTCTTCCTGCGAAAGGAGGACCTTTTTCTTGGTGTATACCAGACTTGCTTTTTTGGCAGACTGAATGCCAAGGAGTGAGAATATGAGCGAATTTAAGTATGCTATTTTATTTGGCGTGTTTGTCGGTACGATGGCAAGGATTCTAATGTTGAGAACTGATTATAGACAGTATCCAACCTATCTCCACGGGAAAATCATTCACGTTTCTCTTGGATTTATTGCGGCCTCTTTAGGGGCGATTGCAGTTCCTGCATTAATTGAGCGAGAATATACGGCAGTTACGTTACTAACGGTTGCCGCTACGCAATTTCGGGAAGTCCGTAATATGGAGAGGAATACATTGACTGAGATTGACCCCTTGGAGCTAGTTCCCCGTGGGAAAGTGTATATTGAAGGGATTGCAATTTCATTTGAAAGCAGAAATTATCTTTGTATTTTCACGGCGCTTATTTCTACAGTATTGTATATTTATTTCAGCCTTCCTATTGCGATCGCTGGAGGTGTTGCTTCCGTCCTTCTAGGGTTACGCCTAATGAGTGGAAAAACGATTAAAAGCATCGCTAATATCGAATATACCCCTTTGAAGTTTGATGGTGCGGGGTTGTATGTTGATAATATTTATATTATGAATATTGGGTTAAAAGAAAGACGTGAAGAAATATTGAAATACGGTGCCGGATTCATCATCTATCCGAAAAACCAGAATGTCGTGCAGACACTAGCCAATTTAGGGCAGCGACAAGCAATGCTTCACGATGTGTCCGTGTCCCTTGGAGTTTTTCGTGATTCGGGAACACCTGCTTTAACCCCGATCATAAAGCGGGATTTGGATGACGGAAGAATCGGGATGTTTATTCTCCCACAAAATCGTGATATTGATCTTGCCATTAGGATTATTGGTGCAGTCCCAATCCTAGAAACTGCCATCCGAATGCCTTCCGAGTCAAAAGCCTATCATGAAACGAGGGATGAATGATGAATATCGAAAAAGCAGTACTAGCTGTCATTACAACAAATCCGTCGAAAGTTAATGGAGGCGCACCAATCTTTATTTGTGAATCAAAGAAGGAACTGGAAACGTTCGCTGCTAATCTAGAAGCGATAACAGATGGAATTGTTCATTCATTAAGTGAGGAATTGTACATCATTGTAAAACATTGATTTCGGTTAAAAATTGTTTATATGAGTTGATTTTGCTAGAATGAATGAAGTAATAAAGTATGTTGTAGAAGGGAAGTTCCTTTCATGAGAAAATCAGTAGTTGCAATAGTTGGAAGACCTAATGTAGGCAAATCAACGATATTTAACCGATTAGTCGGTGAAAGAATTTCAATTGTAGAAGATATTCCCGGTGTTACAAGAGACCGGATCTACTCGCAAGCGGAATGGCTGAATAGAGAATTTAATCTCATCGATACAGGAGGAATTGAAGCGGGCGACGAACCATTGCTTGTTCAAATGCGCCAACAAGCTGAAATTGCAATCGATGAGGCAGATGTTATTATTTTTCTAGTAAATGGTAAAGAAGGAATCACTGGAGCGGATGAGGAAGTTGCTAAACTATTATTTAAATCCAATAAACCGATTGTTTTAGGTGTGAATAAAATAGATAATCCAGAGATGCAAGAAACTATTTACGAATATTATTCTCTTGGATTTGGAGAGCCTTTTCCTATTTCAGGCGCCCATGGCCTTGGTCTTGGTGATTTACTGGATGAAGTGATTCGCCACTTTCCTCCAGAAGAAGAACCAGAAGATGATGATGAAACGATTTACTTCAGTGTAATCGGGCGGCCGAATGTCGGTAAGTCCTCCTTAGTAAATGCACTCTTAAATGAAGATCGTGTCATCGTAAGTAATATGGAGGGGACGACAAGAGATGCGGTTGATACTCCATTCACTAGGGATGGACAAGACTATGTCATCATCGATACAGCGGGTATGCGAAAACGCGGGAAAGTATATGAGACGACGGAGAAATATAGTGTGCTACGGACTTTAAAGGCGATTGAAAGGGCGGACGTTGCCCTTGTCTTGATTGATGCTGAAACTGGAATCATTGAACAGGATAAACGAGTAGCCGGTTATGCCCATGAAGAAGGACGGGCAGTTGTCATTGTAGTTAATAAATGGGATACCGTCGAATCTGATCAAAAGGCAATGCAGAAATTCGAAGAGGACATCAGAATGCAGTTTCAATTTTTGGATTACGCACCGATTGTATTTTTATCTGCGGAGACGAAAAAGCGACTGCACACATTGCTTCCAGTTGTTAAAATGGTCAGTGAGAACCACGCAAAACGGATTCCTACTAATTTGTTGAACGATGTGATTATGGATGCAATTGCAGTGAACCCAACCCCGACATTTAAAGGGAAGCGTTTGAAGGTTCTCTATGCGACACAGGTTTCTGTGAAGCCTCCTTCCTTTGTAATCTTTGTTAATGATCCGGAGTTAATGCATTTCTCGTATAAGCGATTTTTAGAAAATAAGATTAGGGAAGCGATTGACTATACTGGCACACCGATCAACATTTTTGTAAGAAGACGTCAGTAGCCAGGAGAGGAGAAAGTTATATGAAAAAAATTGCAGTGTTAGGTGCAGGAAGCTGGGGGACTGCCTTAAGTATCGTTTTAGCTGATAATGGCCATTCCGTAAGATTGTGGAGCCACCGGGCGGAGCAAGCTGAAGCGATTAACAATACAAAACGCAATGAACGATATTTAGATGTAGAATTACCTGAAGGAATCCAAGCCTTCTCTGACTTAAATGAGGCAGTGGAGGGAACGGAGGCGGTTTTAATCGTTGTTCCAGCAAAGGCAATCCGGGAAGTGACCCGTTCTTTACAACGTGTCTTACCGAACGGAGCAACGATCATTCACGCAACGAAAGGAATTGAGCCCGTTACATTGAAACGTGTATCGGAAATAATTGCTGAAGAATTTCCGGAATATCCTTCCGACGATATTGTCGTTCTATCGGGCCCAAGCCATGCTGAAGAAGTTGCTTTGCGACACCCGACAACGGTAACAGTTGCTGCGAAGAATCCAGAGAAGAGTAAACATGCTCAAAATCTATTCAATAGTGATACATTTAGAGTGTATACAAGTCAAGATGTGTTAGGGATTGAATTAGGCGGGGCATTAAAGAATATTATCGCCCTAGGCGCAGGTATCTCAGATGGATTGGGGTATGGTGACAATGCTAAATCAGCCCTCATCACAAGAGGACTTGCTGAAATTACCCGATTAGGAACGTCGCTAGGAGCGAACCCGATTAGTTTCTTAGGATTATCCGGTGTTGGTGACTTGATCGTTACGTGTACAAGTGTACATAGCAGGAACTGGCGTGCTGGAAACTTGCTGGGTAAAGGACACCAGCTTGATGATGTCCTAAGTGAAATGGGTATGGTTGTTGAAGGGGTGCGTACAGTTAAGGCCGCGTATCAGATTGCTGAAGAACAAGCGGTTGAAATGCCGATCACTTCAGGGATTTACCAGATTCTTTTTGAAAATAAAAATCCTAAAGATGCGGTCACTCAATTGATGACAAGAGACAAGCGTGAAGAGATGGCCGGACTTGATCAGATGCTTAAGGATCTGTACTCCTGATTCACACGCATTCTTTCTCCTTGCATATACTATGTTGAAATAAAGAATCAAGGAGGAAATGTAGTGAATAATTTTCAAAAAGGCATGTTCGATAAAATCAATCAAAAAGCGAACATATCCCCTGAGGAGATTTACCAGGTGGCAGATTCCGTAAAACACGCTGACTTTTCTGATGAAAAAACGGTCCGCGAACTTATCCAACGCTTATCTAGATTAGCGAACAAACCTGTTTCCAAGGATAAAGAGGATAAGATCGTAGAAGCAATTGTTAAGAATAAAGTTCCAATGAATCCTCAAACCATGAATAATTTATTCGATAATTAATTAGGTCAGTAGGCAGATGAGGATACAGAACGTTGCATTCTCGCATACAATAAATCGCACAAGCATTCGTGGATAGAGTCTGCGAGGGTATTATCTAGTCACCCGGAACGGAGCGGCCCCCTCTGTTCCGGTTTTTTTACAAGCTTATACATCTTGATATAATTATATGAATTGCTTATGGTATAATATGTGGTGTTCCTAAGCAGATTCTATAAATTAGGGGTGAAATAAAATGAGCATATCCATGTTTAAAATGTACGTATCGTTTGCGGGGATGATTTTATTATTTTTAGCAATGGGTCTGATCTGGTTAAGCAGACAAAAATTAAAGGGCTGGATAGCGGGAATCGTTTCTTTACTTGCCTATTTCAGCTTAGTATCCGGTGCACTGATTATTCTTTTTGTCGTGTTTACAGGTCCTACAAGATAGTTATCAGGAGGGTAAAAAGTGAAAGCTTCATACATAAAAATAGCCGTACTTGCCTTCTCCTTCGTCCTGCTTGCGGGCTGCCTGTACCCGGACAGTGAACGAGTAGAGAATCAAGTACCGCATGCTACACAGCTTGAAACAGTCCAGTCTGCCGTAAATACTTATCAAGAACAGACGGATGGCCTCGTGCCAATTCGCACGAAACCGAGCGACACACCAATTTTTGAGAAATATTTAATAGATTTTAACTTGTTGAAGGAGCACAATGCGATTGCAGAAATCCCAGGCAACGCTTTTGAAAATGGTGGCTATTATCAATATATTTTAATTAATCCAGAAGTTGATCCAACTGTTAAAGTGATTGATTTAAGAATTACGGAAGCCATCCGCAGTGTTAATATTCGAATGAATACATTTCGTGATGAACATACATACCCGGCTTTTGGTGAAAAGGTAGAAGATGGTATTTATCTCATCGATCATGAGAAATTGAAACTAGATGAACCGCCGACTGTCGTAAGTCCGTATAGTCAGGAGAACTTGCCGATTATTATGGATGTGGAAGGAAACTTATATGTAGACTACCGGATTGACTTACAGCAAGCGTTAGACGAATATGATCATGACTATGAAGAGGGAGACGACATCCGTTATCTCTTAACCGACCACACTCCCTTTGCACCAGCCTATTCGCTTCCTTACACGGTAAAAGACGGAGAACCGGTCTTAATGATGGAGGAGGAATAGCCTCCAAAAAAACATGCATAAACCAACACCCTCGGCACATATACTGTTCCGAGGGTTTTTTATTGTTCGCTTTAATTGATATATATCATCGGTTTTCTATCTGGAGATCCACTGTCCCGATACCTCTCCTTTTCGCAGGCGGTCAGGTTACTCCTCGCACACTTTGCATGCTGCGGGGTCTCACCTAGGCTAGTCTTGCCGCAGGAGTCTTAAGGTATCCGGACTGCTCCCGGAAGATATGTTAGCTAGGCTGTCTAATTTTTTGAGTGTATAAATTAAAGTGCGAACCTTTAGTTTGCCTCGGCCGTCTCCTGACTTCTGCGGAATGAGAAGCATCGATAAGGCCCTCAGCAGGCTTATCCACGAGGCAGACTATTCTCTCTCTTGTATGTGGTCAATGCCTACATGTGCAGATTCTGCGCGTCGAGGCTCGTCAGGTGCCCACGGAAGGAGAGGGTGGGGGATCTGGAGTCTTCCATAACATATTAGTTTTCCAATAGCTTTTCATATCATGGAGGCGAAGAATAATGGAAGATATATAAATGCATTCTAGTATTGATTAATCATGCATATTTTATTAGGACAACATCATAGACTTGTAATGTCAAGTAATATTCCGCTGTATTTCTAATAGTTTTTAGGATCGGGAGGGATTTCTTTGGAGAAAATCGATATTTTTAAAGATATTTCTAAACGGACAAACGGAGATATATATCTTGGAATAGTCGGAGCTGTCCGTACGGGAAAATCAACATTTATTAAAAGGTTTATGGAACTCGTCGTCCTGCCAAATATCACCGATGAAAGTGACAGATCAAGAGCAATGGATGAACTGCCCCAAAGCGCTGCAGGGAAAACAATCATGACAACGGAGCCCAAGTTCATCCCTAATCAAGCAGTCACCGTCAATGTAGAACAAGGTCTCGATGTGAATGTGCGGCTTGTCGATTGTGTCGGTTATGCAGTCGAAGGAGCAAAAGGATTTGAAGATGAAAATGGACCACGAATGATTCACACTCCTTGGTATGAAGAACCTATACCATTCCATGACGCGGCAGAGATTGGAACGCGAAAAGTAATCCAAGAACACTCTACCATTGGAATTGTCGTAACAACCGATGGCACAATTGGAGAGATTGCCCGTTCGGACTATGAAGAGGCTGAAGAAAAGGTAATCGAGGAATTAAAGGATGTTGGCAAACCATTCATTATGGTTGTGAATTCCGTTCGCCCGACAAGCCCGGAAACAGAATTTTTAAGAACGGAGTTAGCTGAGAAGTATGATATCCCCGTTGTAGCTGTCAGTGTGGAGAATATGACAGAGCAAGATGTTTATAAAGTTCTCCGCGAAGCTTTGTTTGAATTCCCTGTACTTGAGGTGAATGTAAATCTACCAAGCTGGGTGATGGTCCTTAAAGAGGAGCATTGGCTGCGGGAGAATTATGAGAGCGCAATTCAAACAACAGTGAAGAACATTAAACGTTTAAGAGATGTCGATGAGATTGTTGCAACATTTTCAGAATATGAATACATTGACCAGGCAAACTTAGCCGGTATGGAGATGGGAGAAGGAATTGCGGAAATTGATCTCCACGCTCCGCCGGAATTGTATGATGAAATATTAAAAGAAATTGTTGGTGAAGAAATCCGGGGGAAAGACCATCTATTGGAACTTATGCAGGAATTTACCCATGCGAAACGGGAATATGATCAGATTGCAAGTGCCCTGCAGATGGTAAAACAGACGGGTTATGGAATTGCAGCTCCGAGTGTACAAGATATGATCCTCGATGAACCGGAAATTATCCGGCAAGGTACAAGATTTGGCGTAAGACTGAAAGCAGTTGCTCCATCCATTCATATGATTAAAGTCGAAGTTGAATCAGAATTCGCACCGATTATCGGGACGGAGAAGCAAAGTGAAGAACTTGTGAGATATTTAATGCAGGATTTTGAAGACGACCCATTATCTATCTGGGAATCGGATATATTCGGAAGATCTCTCAATTCAATTGTACGAGAAGGTATTCAAGGAAAAATTTCATTAATGCCAGAAAACGCCAGATATAAACTGAAGGATACATTAGAGCGCATCATCAATGAAGGATCGGGCGGATTATTGGCAATCATTTTATAGCAGCTGAAAAAGGCTGCTTTTTATTTTTGGACGGCAGGAAAATAGAAATCCTTGTCGAATAGGTATAGTATAGGGTACTCAAATGAAAACTGCTTTCACATCTGAAATATCTGACGAATGGAGCGAAGTAGCTGTTTTTATAAAAAATATGCAGAAAAAGCGCATATATTGTTGAATTTCAAAGCGAATTCGTTTAATATTAGCCTTGTTACTAATTGATTTTGGTAACAAGGTATAAAAGGAGACAAAGATGTGAACAAATGAATTAAGTAGTTTTTGTTTGTTACACTGTCAAGTTTAACATTTCGGGAGGAGGTGAATGTCATGAACAAAACTGATTTAATCAATGCAGTAGCTGAGAAAACTGAGCTTTCTAAGAAAGACGCAACAAAAGCAGTTGAAGCTGTATTTGAAACTGTCATGGATTCACTTAAACAAGGTGAAAAAGTACAATTGATCGGTTTCGGTAACTTCGAGGTGCGCGACCGTGCAGCACGTAAAGGCCGTAACCCACAAACTGGAGAAGAAATCGAAATCCCTGCAAGCAAAGTACCTGCGTTCAAACCAGGAAAAGCTCTTAAAGATGCTGTTAAATAACTTGCTACATAGGGCTTATAAAGGGTACGTTTTATACGTACCCTTTTTTAATGCATTCTACAATGTTGCAAAAAGCATGCAAATCATGAGAGTATAGAAGTTGGTAAATTTAAAATATAAGGTGTTTAAGGGGATGAAAGCATGAAAGAGCCAAATTTCAAAACAGATTATATTGTTATCAAAGCGCTGGAAGACGGTGTGAATGTCATTGGACTCACCCGAGGTACCGATACGAAATTTCACCATACAGAAAAGCTTGATAAGGATGAAATCATGATTGCGCAATTCACCGAGCATACATCTGCAGTAAAGATCCGCGGCAAAGCTGTTATTCAAACAAATAATGGAGAAATGAGCAACGAATAAAAGTAAGTTTCACTAGTTTTACAAATTTTACTTCTACATAAATGGGAAGATGTAGATTGTAATTAAATATGCTATAATAGCTAAGGCACTTCTATAGACGAAAGGGCTTAGGTGATTTCTCTTGAGTAACTCGGTAAATGAAATACTTCGATTTAAAAAAGCAATAGAAGAAAAAATAAGATATGACTTTCTATGGAAAAATATTCAAAAGCCCGTGATAGAAGATGATAAATTATTTATTCTATCAAATCTCGTTCCAATTAATTCCGCGCTTCCCCATACAAAGCGTGATGCATATATTGTTACGACCATGCTTGTTCAGATAGCATTAGATACCCACGAACTGGTTAATGAAAGTAAAGCAGATGAAAGCACGGAGGAAAATCTATCCAGACAGCTACACGTGCTTGCTGGTGATTATTATAGTGGCTTATACTACTATCTGCTCTCACAAATAGATGAGTTTGATTTTATACATAAACTAGCGTCTGCAATTAAAGCGATCAATGAGTTGAAAATGAAACTTTACTATCAGGAATTCGCAAGCCTTAACGAGTATATCGACTTGAAAGTGCAAATCAACACATTGCTATTAAAAACAGTTGCAGCATACTTTAAACACGATGAATTTGTAGATAACATAACACAGTGGTTCTATATTTCAACGCTCCAAGAGGAGAAGGAACGGGTAATGGCAGATGAAATTGTGCTTAACAGTTTGTTAGATGTTAAACGTTCCAATACGTATATGAACAAAGAGGATAAATTTAGATATATTCTCCATAAAGAATGGCTGATCCTCCAACAAGGGTTAAAGCAACTCCCCCATTCTTCTGGGGAAATTTATAACTACTTTAAACAGAGAAGAGCGGATCATGTTGCGATGAAAGCCTCGAATGTGGAAGAAGGGTAAATATGCAAAAACAAACAAAAGAAGAACGTGTCCATCACGTATTCGAAAAGATATATCAAAATTATGATTCCATGAATTCCATTATTTCTTTCCAACAGCACAAATTATGGCGGAAAGATGTGATGGACAGAATGCACGTGGAAAAAGGTGCAAAAGCGCTGGATGTCTGCTGTGGCACAGGAGACTGGGCTCTAACCCTTGCTGAAGCTGTCGGTGACGAAGGAGAAGTCGTCGGTTTGGATTTCAGCAAAAATATGCTTTCTATCGCCGAAGAAAAACGTGATGCATTAAATTTATCACAGCTTGATCTTGTACATGGAGATGCAATGGAACTACCTTTTCCAGACGATGCGTTTGATTACGTGACAATCGGTTTCGGTTTACGAAACGTCCGTGATTATTTAACGGTATTAAAAGAGATGTACCGGGTTGTGAAACCGAATGGTAAGGTAGTTTGTTTAGAAACTTCGCAGCCGGAAATTATTGGCTTCAGGCAATTATATTTCTTTTATTTCCGTTTCATCATGCCCCTTTTTGGTAAGCTTTTTGCGGAAAGTTATGATGAATACTCCTGGCTGAACGAATCGACTAAGCATTTCCCTGACAAAGATAAGTTAAAAGAACTCTTTCAAGAAGCGGGCTTTTCTTTTGTCGAGGTGAAAAGCTATACCCTTGGCGTAGCGGCAATGCATATGGGAACAAAGCAGATTCGCTAAATATACCAGCTAAGTTGCAATTTAAAAGTATAGGTGACACATATGAAACTTCCTAAAACATACGGATACTTAAAAAAAGATCTCGACTTGATCGAGGCATCTTTAAATCAATCGATTCAAGCGGAACACCCGGTTTTACGTCAAGCTTCGACAGATTTATTGCATGCAGGAGGAAAAAGAATTCGTCCTGTATTTGTTCTTCTTGCGGGGCAAATGGGTCATTATGATGCCGAGAATATTAATAGAGCAGCAATCGCGCTTGAATTAATACATATGGCAACGCTCGTGCATGATGATGTGATTGATGAAGCGACCTTGAGAAGAGGGAAACCGACTATCAAACATACTTACTCCAACCGAGTAGCGATGTATACAGGGGATTATATTCTAGCGAGGGCGCTGGAAGAAATAACGATGATTAACAATCCAAAAGTTCACAAGGCGCTATCTAAATCGCTTGTCGAGGTAGCGATCGGTGAAATGGAGCAGATCGAGGATAAATTTAACTGGGACCAGACATTACGGGATTATTTGCGACGAATCAAAAGAAAAACGGCATTATTAATTGCAACAAGCTGTGAACTGGGCGCTATTCTGTCCGGCTTGTCGGACAGAGATATAAAGCGGATGTATCGCTATGGTTACTATATTGGCATGTCTTATCAAATTATCGATGATATATTGGATTTCACGGAAACTTCAAAGCAACTCGGTAAACCAGCGGGCAATGATCTCCTGCAAGGAAATATCACGCTCCCTGTATTATATGGAATGGATAATGAAGAATTTTATTCTTATACGAGAGAAGTGTTTAGAGATCCGGCCAACGTTCATCCTGATGATATGAAAGCTGTCATTGAGCGATTGAAACAAACAGATGCAATTAAGAAGTCTTATGAATTAAGTGATTTATATTTGAGTAAAGCTTTGGCAACATTGGAAAAATTGCCCTCTAGCAAATCAAAACAAACCTTGCAATCCATTGCCAAATATATTGGAAAACGGAGGACATAAGGAAAATAATTGTTATTTTCCTAATAATTTTGTATAATTTTAGCGGTTACATAATCATTATACTTGAGGAGTGTTTGTATGGAAAAGACATTTTTAATGGTAAAGCCAGATGGAGTACAGCGTAATTTAATTGGAAAGATTGTACAACGATTCGAGGAAAAAGGTTTCAAACTTGCAGGGGCAAAGTTAATGCTAGTGTCGAATGAGCTGGCAGAGCAACACTACGGGGAGCATAAAGAGAGACCTTTTTTCGGTGAATTAGTCGAATTCATCACTTCTGGCCCTGTATTTGCAATGGTCTGGGAAGGTGAGGACGTAATTGCAACGGCACGCAATATGATGGGGAAAACGAATCCAAGTGAAGCAGCACCAAGCACAATTCGTGGCGATTACGGAATCACTGTAGGAAAAAACATCATCCACGGTTCGGACTCACCAGAAAGTGCAGAGCGCGAAATCAAACTATTCTTTGATGAAAGCGAATTAATTACTTACGAAAAAGTAGATACAACCTGGATTTACTAATCCACCAACAAACCTCCGTTCCCAAACGGAGGTTTTTAAGAACAAATAACAAATAGAAAATAGTTATATCCCAACCAGAAACAACTTTTAAAAACCTAATAAGAAAAGCTTCCGAATTACTATCATAAAGTATAAGTGCTTTGCTCGTTTACTTGTTTCGGAGTTCTAATTACCGTCCAGTTTCCCGAAGGACGGATGTACACCTAAGGCACGGCCTCAGCCTCGACGCACAGGACGTGGCGTTCGTAGTCTGCCTCGGGCTACAGCCCTGCGGGGTCTTCGGACCCGTGCTTTTCCCGTTGGAGTCACCGTCCTCCGGACAACTGAACTGGTAGAGAGGGTTATTATTAATGGAAACTAACCCACCACTATGATAAGCGATCTAATTCCTAAAATGAAAAATAGCGTTCCAAATTAGGACATTCCTCGGAGCAGTCCAGACACCTCGAGACTCCTGCGGGAGGCCGGCTAAGTACGGTCACGTCCTGTGACCAATGCCGGCATTAGAACATCCTGTTCGTCGATAGGCTTGGTGAGACCCCACAGGGCGTTTGCCCGAGGAGGCTCACCAGCCGCTCAGCAGGTGCGAGAGGTGTCTGGACTGCGGACCCCGAGACGATAGCTTCACTTACGCTGTATGAAAGTAATCAGTTGATTGAAACTCGCAATAAGTCTATTAATATACGAGGAGGAATATGATGATTGATGATTACAGTGAGTTTATTGATCGTGTAAACAGAAGGCACGACATCGATCTCAGTTTATATAAAGAAACACAAATGAAACGCCGAATTACTACATTAAGAAATAAACGCGGTTTTTCCAGCTATATCCAATACTTTGAAGCAATGAACAAAGACAACGAACTCATGAAAGAATTTATCGAACGATTAACGATTAATGTATCGGAGTTTTTCCGGAACAAAAAACGGTGGGATGTTTTAAAAGATCGTGTCATTCCAGCACTAACCAATAACAAGTCACGTATCACCATTTGGAGCGCAGCATGCTCCACAGGAGAAGAGCCATACAGCTTAGCCATATTATTCAAAGAGTTTTTTCCAAATATTAAAGTGGAAATACTTGCAACGGACATTGATGAAACTGCGCTGAAGAAAGCTCAAAAAGCAGAATACATGGAGCAAGCTTTAAAAGAAGTTCCCCCTGCTTTGAAACAAAGGCATTTTACATACGAAAATGGACGGTATAAGCTAGATCCGCTGTTAAAGCAAAACATAACCTTCAAGAAACATAATTTGCTTGCCGATAGTTATCCTTCGAATTATGATTTGATCGTCTGTCGGAATGTCCTGATATACTTCACGGATGAAGCGAAGGAAAAAATATATAGCGGCTTTAGTAATTCATTGCGTAACAGCGGTGTTTTATTCGTCGGCAGTACAGAACAGATCTTTACACCAGAAAAATATAATTTACAATTATTAGACACCTTTTTCTACCAAAAGGCAAAATCTTAAATTTATTCATATTTACATAATTTATGTCCAAAAAGATGTCTGAATATGTTATAGTAATTAGAAATCTAATCAGTGGCCTTAAAAACTGAATTGAATGGGGAAAAGGAGAATCGTACATTGAGATATTTAACTGCAGGAGAATCACATGGTAAACAATTAACTACAATTCTTGAAGGTATCCCTTCAAATCTTCCAATAACAAAAGATGATATTAATCATTCCTTACTACGCAGACAGCAAGGATATGGGCGAGGGAAGCGCATGCAGATTGAAACAGACCTCGTTGAAATTATGGGTGGAATCAGACATGGCTATACGCTAGGTTCTCCAATCTCACTCGTTATCCATAATGATGATTATAAGCATTGGACAGATATTATGGGAGAGGATCCAATTCCCGAAGATACGAAGCTGCGCCGAGTAGTCACACGCCCTCGACCAGGACATGCTGACTTAAACGGAGCTTTAAAATATGGACATCGTGATATTCGGAATATCCTGGAACGTTCCTCTGCAAGGGAAACGGCCGCCCGGGTAGCGGCAGGGGCCGTAGCGAAGAAGCTGCTGAAAGAGCTTGGGATAGTAGTCGCTGGATATGTTAAGGAAATAGGAGGTATCATGGCGGAAGACCAAGAAAACCTGTCGATGAAAGAAAGACAAGAAATCTCGCAGAAATCTCCGGTTATGGTACTTGACGCTGCTGCTGAAAAAGAAATGATGGCAAAAATTGACCATGCTAAAAGCGAAGGTGATACACTTGGCGGGGTTTGTGAAGTGTATGTGGAAGGTGTTCCAGCAGGGGTGGGCTCTTATGTCCATTATGACCGTAAGCTGGATTCGCGGATTGCTGGCAGTGTTGTTAGTATTAATGCCTTTAAGGGCGTAGAATTCGGTATAGGCTTTGATGCGGCTAAAATATACGGAAGTGAAAACCATGATGAAATCGCGTGGAATGAAGAACTTGGTTACCATCGTACATCCAATCGCTTAGGTGGCTTTGAAGGTGGAATGTCTACCGGTATGCCAATCGTAGTCAGAGGAGTAATGAAACCAATCCCTACTTTAATGAAAAAACCTTTACAGAGTGTGGATATTGATACAAAGGAAGAGATTACAGCAACGATTGAACGGTCCGATCCTTGTGCGGTTCCTGCTGCTTCGGTGGTAATGGAGCATGTTGTCGCATTTGAAATTGCAAAGGCAATCACCGATCAATTCCCGCATGATCAATTCCCACAACTTAAAGAAGCGTTGGATAAGTACCGTGAAGAAATCAGGTGGTTTTAATGCAGGAACTTTCTGTCCGGCATAGCAACGGTTCTTATTCCATTCTTGTCGGTGAAGGCCTCCGTTTTAAGTTACATAAGTTTTTAATTAAATCATACTCCAAAATCCTTATCATTACCGATGAAACGATTGAAAATTTATACTTAGATGACGTGAAAAAAGGATTATCAGCCTATGATTTCTCCCAGCTTATTATTCCAGCTGGTGAGAAATCTAAGCATATCGATGTCTATTATGCTGCCCAGACAAAAGCAATCGAAACCGGTTTGGACCGCAACTCTTTAATTATCGCTTTAGGTGGCGGTGTTGTGGGCGATTTAGCGGGGTTTGTGGCAGCGACGTTTATGCGGGGGATCGATTATATTCAAGTACCAACTACAATCCTTGCCCATGATAGTAGCGTCGGTGGCAAGGTAGCGATCAACCACCCCCTTGGTAAAAATTTAATCGGAGCATTTTATCCGCCGGTCGGTGTTTATTACGATACGGAAACATTAACTAGTTTATCTGACCGAGAGACGAGGTCTGGTTATGCGGAATTAATAAAAGAAGCTCTGATATCCAGTGAAGACCTTTTTGAGGAAATGCTTTCAGCTTCTCTTGCCTCCTTGGACCAAGAGAGACTACAAACGCACTTAATGGCGGGAATTAAAGTAAAACAGGGGATCGTAGAAGCTGATGAACGGGAACATGGTATCCGAAGTCATTTAAACCTTGGTCACACCCTTGCTCACGCTCTTGAGGCTGAATTAGGATATGGAAATATCACCCATGGCGAGGCGGTCGCAATTGGGTTATTATTTGCAATACATGTTAGTGAAAGAGAATATAACTGTAAATTACCGTTTGATAAATTAAAGAATTGGTTAGTGGATAACAACTATCCACTGACAGGTTTTACTGTTAAAGCGGAAAAAATCATCAATCATATGAAGGCAGATAAAAAGGCAACGAAACAACGGATTAAAATGGTGCTTTTAGAGCGTCCCGGAAAATTAAAAACAGAAGAGTTGTCTGATGAAGCAATACAAGTTCATTTAGAAACATTTAGAGAGAGGCTGGTGTAACATGGTTTCAAGAGGAATACGAGGGGCAACTACAGTCACGGAAAATACAGCTGATGAAATCATCCATCATACAAAACGTGTCTTACAGGAAATGATTGAAGCAAATGATGTCGCACCAGAAGACGTTTCCCATGTTTTTATTTCTGCGACTAAGGATATCGATGCTGCTTTTCCGGCACGGGCACTAAGAGAGTTTTCTGGTTGGACCTATGTTCCCGTAATGTGTATGGCGGAAATCGATGTGAGAAATAGTTTGAAATCCTGTATCCGGATTATGATGGTAGTAAATACGGACCGAAATCAGACCGAGATCAGACATATATTTCATAATGAAGCAATCACGCTTCGACCAGAATTAGTTGAGAAGAGGGGAAATTAGAAAGTGAAACAGAAACAGATATTACGTCAATTGACTGCATACCAGCAAGGAAAACAAACCCATGAGATTAAAGAAGAATATGGCTTGGAAAAAATTGTAAAACTCGCTTCCAATGAGAATGTTTACGGTTATTCTTCCAAGGTGAAAGCTGATTTATCGGAACATTTACCGGAATTAAATATTTATCCAGATGGGCATACGGCAGAACTTCGAACTGCTCTTAGTAAAAGATTAGCAGTAGAAGAAGATCAATTAATTTTCGGGAGTGGTTCTGAGGAGCTTATTCAAATTATTTGCCGAGCATTCGTGCAAGAAGGCAGCAACACCGTTATGGCCGCCAATTCATTCCCACAATATAAGCATAATACATTTATTGAAGGGGGTACGGTAAAGGAAGTTCCCATTGCAAGTGACGGGAAACATGATCTCGAAGCGATACTTAAAGCGATCGACGTAGATACTGTAGTCGTCTGGATTTGCGCACCCGACAATCCGACAGGTACCATGAACACAGAAGACCAATTCCTCCAATTTATGAAAAAGTGTCCGGAAGATGTTTTAGTTGTTTTAGACGAGGCATACCGAGAATTTGTGGAGGATGAATATTTACTTGATTCTACTACATATACGAAATCTTTTCCCAATTTAATATCGTTGCGGACATTTTCGAAGGCGTATGGATTAGCGGGTTTACGTATCGGTTACGGAATCGGTAATCCAGAATTAATCCATAATTTAAACGTCGTCCGTGGTCCTTTCAATACAACCTCAGTAGCTCAAAGAGCAGCAACTGTCGCACTGGAAGATCAAGCATTTATTAGTGAAACAACAGCTAAAAACTTGGAAGTAAAAGAAAGTTTTTATCAGTTTCTCGATGAATTGAACTGGGATTATTACCGGTCCCACACAAACTTTATTCTCGTTTCCACCCCTGCAAGTGGTTTAGACGTCTTTCAATATCTAATTGAAAATGGCTTTATTATAAGACCGGGAGAGTTGCTCGGGTATCCGAACTCAATCCGAATTACAATTGGTACAAAGGAAGATATGCAGGAACTTCAACACTTATTACAGAAATTTGATGAGCAGATTAGGTGAAAATATGGAAAACAGAAACATATTAGTGGCAGGCATCGGACTTATCGGTGGGTCACTTGCGAAAGCGGTCAAGATCAATCCAGAACATACCGTTCTTGGCTATGATTTAAATGAAGAAAGCTTACAATATGGACTGGAGAAAGGGATTATCGATAAAGCATATACCGACTTTACCCGGGCAGCTCAAGATGCTGATATTATTATCCTTGCGGCGCCAATTTCCGAAACGATAGAGCTAATAAAAAGACTTGATTCTATACCTTTCGAAAGGAAAGTGATTGTGACGGATACGGCTTCAGTGAAGCATGCGATTATCGAAGCTGCGGAACAGTTAACAAATGAAAATATAGCTTTTATTGGCGGACATCCGATGGCCGGTTCCCATAAACGGGGAATAGGGGCAGCCAAGTCTCACCTTTTTGAGAATGCTATCTATGTGCTTGCACCATCAATCCGGAGCACAAACGAAATGGTTGCGACACTAAAAAATGTACTAAGTCCAACCAAAAGTAAATTTGTCGTTTTAAAACCAGAGGAACACGATGAAATGACTGGTGTAATTTCCCACTTCCCGCATTTAATCGCTTCGTCACTCGTACATCGGGCGAAAAAATGGCAACAGACCCATGCCTTTTTGCCAAAATTAGCGGCTGGAGGTTTTCGCGACATAACGCGAATCGCTTCTAGTAATCCAGTGATGTGGCAAGACATCTTCTATCATAACCGAAAAAAAATGTCCGTTTTGCTGCAAGAATGGATTGAAGAAATGATCCAATTGAAAGAACTCATCGACAACAGTGAAAAGCGGGCAATGATAGACTATTTAGAGGACGCGAAGAAGTATCGCGACGGCATTCCAACGAAAACAGCTGGAGCAATACCTGCATTCTATGATGTTTATGTCGATATTCGAGATCAGACTGGAGCAATAGCATCGGTCGCTCAAATTCTTGCCGAACATAATATTAGTATTAAAAATATTGAAATCCTGGAAATCCGTGAAGGAATTACCGGAGTGCTCCGTGTCAGTTTTTACACAAAGGATGCGCAGAAGCTAAGTAAACAACAATTAGAGTTAAATGGTTACGAAACAATGATTCAAAACTGATAAAAGGATGTGATTGGGTGGGGGAGAAAAGAATTTCACCTCAATCTTCTGCTCTTATAGGTGAACTCGAAGTACCTGGAGATAAGTCTATTTCTCATCGTGCGGTAATTTTTGGTTCATTGGCAAAAGGCCGGACAAAAATTGACCATTTCCTAGATGGGGAGGATTGCCTGCGAACAGTGGATATCTTTCAGAAAATGGGAGTATCTATCGAGCAGCAGGGGGAAACAGTTGTCATCAAAAGCGATGGTGCAGATAGTCTGATAGAACCAAAAGAACCTCTTTATTTTGGTAATTCAGGGACAACTGCCCGTCTTATGATCGGATTATTATCCGGCTTACCACTTTTTACAACAATTTATGGGGATGCTTCCCTATCGGAACGACCGATGGACCGGGTCATACTGCCTCTTTCAGATATGAATGCCACTATTTTCGGACGGAGTGGTGGCAAGCTATTACCCTTGGCAATTAGCGGGAAGGAATTGCAAGCAATTCAATACACTTTACCGGTGAAAAGTGCCCAAGTTAAATCTGCATTATTACTTGCAGGTCTTTTTGCTAACGGTGAAACGGTTATAACGGAAAAAGCTAAAACAAGAGATCATACCGAAACGATGCTCGAAGCATTTGGGGTAAAGCTTGACGTTGATGGAAACACTATTCGAATGGATGGGAAACAAGCGTTAAAGCCTGCCTACATTTATGTTCCGGGTGATATCTCATCCGCAGCATTTTTCCTAGCCGCCGCGGCTGCTAAACCAAATAGTACGCTTGTTATAAAAAAGGTTGGGCTAAACCCTACCCGGACAGGAATTATTGACGTATTGATGCAAATGGGAGCACAAATTGAGATTCGTAATGAAGAAAGAATTGGCGGAGAACTGCTTGGTGATATTAAAATTAGCAGCTCGAGCTTAAAAGGAATAGAAATATCCGGTGATATCATTCCTCGATTAATAGATGAAATTCCGATTATTGCCTTACTTGCGACTCAAGCAGAAGGTAAAACGGTTATTAAAGACGCTGAAGAACTCCGGGTGAAAGAAACAGATCGGATTGCGGCCGTAGTCGAAGTTCTAACAACACTTGGAGCGTCTATTACGGCAACAAAAGATGGAATGATTATTGAGGGAAGCCAGGAATTGGCAGGCGGAAATATATCAGCATATAATGATCACCGCATGGCAATGATGGGTGCTATCGCTTCTTTCTTTACAAAAGAAGACATCATTATTGACGACATCTCATCTGTCGCCATCTCATATCCAAGCTTTTTTGAAGACCTAAAAAGAATAACAACAAACTAACCATCTAACCAAAGAAAGTCAAATTATCATGCTTTCTTTGGTTACTTTTTATCACGTATTAACGGTCTGTAATACCCCCCCACCTCTATACAAGAGGGTAAACCAATGTGAAGGTGGGGGATATACAGTCCGTAAATACCTGATTCTGTTCAACTAACATTAAGTGGGGGGTAAGGAATCCCCCACTGAATGAAGTTTCACTTTATCACGCATTAACGGTCTGTAATACTCCCACCTCTAAACATAAGGGAAGCCCAAAGAGTATGGGATCTGCGGAGCCGAAGTGAAGTAACAACCTTGCAGGCGAATGTGATTTGATTGAATATGAAGGGTGTTTTCGATATTATTACAGTAAGCATGATTAAAGAAAGGATGGGGAAATGGATACCATCTTAAAAGCAGTAGAATTAGTCGAACAAAATAAAATAGAACAAGCATTGCGCTTATTGGAAGAATATACCCCAAAAGCAAATGATGATGAAAAATATACAATCGCTGAATTGTATTTACAATGGGGATTCTTGGATGAAGCAGAACTTATTCTTTCAGAACTCTTGAAGAAATACCCTGATGAAAACGATCTGATTCTAACCCTCGCTGATATTGCAATTGAAAAAGAAGATGATGAACAGGCAATCGCTCTTTTAGCAGAAATATCAGAGGAGGACCCAGCATACATTCAAGTATTAATCCAGCTAGCTGACTTATACCAGGTCCAAGGTCTATTTGAAGTTGCGGAACAGAAGTTGCTTACTGCCAAACAAAAGTTACCCAACGAAGTTATAATTGATTTTGCACTTGGAGAACTTTCTTTTTCAACCGGCACATATAAAAAAGCCGTGACATATTATGAAAAAGTTGCCAAGGAACATGAAATGTTTGCGGATGTTTCTATATTAGACCGCCTTGCAGAATCCTATGCGGGGATTGGTGAATATGAAAAGGCACTTGAATATTTCAAAAATGGACAAGATAAAACCCCGGATAAATATTTTAAATACGGTGTCACCGCTAGCCAGGCCGGTAGAAATGATATAGCAATAACAGCTTGGAAGCGCGTAGTAGAATTAGATCCTTATTATCATTCTGTTTATGAAAATCTAGCAAAAGCTTTACAAGATGAAGGTATGTTGCAAGAAGCATTTGATATTGTAGAAAAAGGGCTAAAGCAAGATACATTTAATAAACATTTATATTTCCTTGCTGGGATGATTGCGCGTCAATTGAATAATGATTCGGCTAGTGAGGAATATATAAGGGAAGCAATTGCGATTGATCCGGATTATAAAGAAGCTATTCTCTTTTTCTTGGAATTCTTAAAAGAGCGGGACAGGCATGCGGATATTATCGACTTGCTCTCGAGCGTGAAGTCAATTGGATCTCTTGAGCCTTTATATGACTGGGAATTGGCAAGAGCCTATAATGAGGAGGAGCAATATAAGGAAGCTCTTCAAGCTTATCAGGATGCGTATTTGAATTTAAGTGATGATACAGACTTTCTGAAGGAATATGGTTACTTCCTGATCGAAGAAGGTCAGACACCTGAAGCAATAGCCGTGTTTCAAAGGTATTTACAGTTTGTTCCTGATGATTACACGATTGAAGAATTCTTATCTCGATTATGAATGCACCAAGACTACCTGAGGAGGATTAATATGACTAACGCTGTCATTCATCCGCATGAGAAGAAAGCGTTTATTTATTGGTTCCTGAACCAGTATGAAATGAAAGCTCGGGAAAGCAACTGGATTTTATCTTATTTGGCGAGTCATAATAAATTACTCCGTAATCTGCATTTTGTTCGCCATGCGAAGGCTTGCCCGCGCAGTATTATTATCTCAACCAAATGTTCAAATGGAGTAGCTTTTCGTTTCCACCGTAACAAATTAATTACGTCTGATCCGGAGAAAGCATTTCACGATATTCGGTTAAACGATGACGAAGCTCTTTATGTCCAATTGAACTTTCATCAATGGAGGCAGAACCCGCAATATGCGCTCATCCTTGAAGAAAATCCGTTCTTATCGGATGACGATTTTATTACGGATGAGGACAAGCGGGAAGCGGAACGGCTGATGAATTATACACTTCAAGCGCAAATAAGAAAAAGCTTAATAGAACAAATTGATGAGTCGCTTGATGAAAGAGATTATGATAAGTTTATCAGACTTTCCGACGAACTAAAGAAAACCGAGGAAAACCTAAAGAATCAACCAACTTCTTAACGAATGGGTTGATTCTTTTTCATTACTTAGGGTAAACTTGGGTGTATATGAAAATTGATAATATAGAGAGGCTGAATGTTTGCAATGAAGTGGAGAAAAGACGATCTGGAAAAGTATGTACAAGCAAAAGAATATATTGACACCATTCTGATGCCGTTAATTCCTTTCCAGCTGACAAATGATGAGGACATAGGGAAAGATGCTTTTCAACAGGAAATAATGACGATATTCGCTAATGAAATCGAGCAAGAGCTAAGTGGTAGAGTGTTACTTATTCCGAGTTATTTCTATTTGAAAGATGCAGAAAAAGCAATTGAGGTAGAGCGATTGAATCAGTGGATAAGTGAAACGGAGAAGCAACCATTCAACCATACCATTTTACTGACGTTTGATCCTTCCTGGAGGAAACATGAAAAAGAATTAGCAGGTGATCTATTATGGTTACCGGGGATTCAAACAGGAGATATCCATTCAAATGAAATGCAAAGTGTGATCCGGGATCAGATTTCCCAGTTATCAGAAATTATCCGTTCCTATTGGTAAGTATAACGGTTTTATATTTTGTTCTACTTCGTCTTTTTCGTTTAGTTTTTTGAAAAATGTTGTTAAGTAGGAATATTATCTGCCTGAGTCTAGTTTATATATTGACCCAAGTACAAGATTGCGCTATCATGGTATTGTCCTAGTAATCTAAATTAATTTTTAAAATGTCCGTAACTAATGAAGAATAGAGGGGGGAAAATCATGAGTGAAGAAAAAAAGCAACAAGTATCCCGTAGACAATTTTTGAACTACACACTAATGGGAGTAGGTGGATTTATGGCAGCTGGTCTGCTCATTTCTCCAGTAAGAATGGCAATTGACCCTGTACTCAAATCAACAGGTGCTGGAGATTTGGCTAACGTCGGACTGTCTGTTGATGATATTACATCAGAACCACAACGTATTGACTGGAGCATAGACCAAGTAGACGGCTGGTACGAATCACAAGTAAACCGCTCTGCGTGGGTTTATAGAAATGACAGTGATGAAATTATAGCCTTTTCCCCAATATGTAAACACTTAGGATGTGTTGTTTCTTGGGAAGGAAGCGATCAGTATCCGGACGAATTCTATTGCCCATGTCATGATGGACGCTACTATAAGGATGGAGTTAACGTACCAGGTACACCACCTTTAGCGCCGTTAGATGAATATGAAATGGAAATTAAGGATGGAATGCTATTCTTAGGAGATCCAAAACCACACAGGGAGGCTTAATTAAAGATGCTACAGAAAATATACGATTGGATCGACGAACGCATCGACCTTCAACCAATATGGCGTGACATCGCTGATCACGAAGTTCCTGAGCATGTTAACCCTGCCCACCACTTCTCAGCATTCGTCTACTGTTTTGGAGGATTGACATTCTTCGTAGTCGTTATTCAAATTTTGTCTGGTATGTTTTTAACAATGTATTACGTACCGGATATTGAAAATGCGTGGCGATCCGTTTATTACTTGCAAACTGAAGTTGCTCATGGTCAAATTGTTCGAGGAATGCATCACTGGGGTGCCAGTGTGGTAATTGTGATGCTTTTATTACATACTTTACGTGTGTTTTTCCAAGGTGCATACAAGAAGCCTCGTGAACTTAACTGGATGGTTGGGGTCCTGATCTTCTTCGTCATGCTTGGACTAGGATTCACAGGTTACTTGCTACCATGGGACAACAAAGCGTTTTTCGCTACACAAGTAGGTCTTGAAATAGCGCAGCAAGTTCCGTTTATCGGTGATCAATTAAAGATTCTATTAGCTGGTGACGCCTCCATTGTAGGTGCACAAACACTAACTAGATTCTTTGCCATTCATGTATTCTTCTTGCCAGCTGCATTATTTGCACTATTAGCTGTACACTTTATCTTAATTAGAAGACAAGGTATATCCGGACCACTATAAAAAGGAGGGGAAAGCATCATGCAAAGAGGGAAAGGCATGAAATTCGTTGGAGACTCGCGGATCAAACAAGGACCGACAGTCTCGCGAATCCCGAAAGACTATTCAGAGTACCCTGGCAGAACAGAAGCTTTTTGGCCCAACTTTTTATTAAAAGAATGGTTGGCAGGTGCAGTATTCCTTATTGGATTTTTAATTTTAACATTGGCACATCCTTCACCACTTGAAGGGTTGGCAGATCCAACAGATGCTGCATATATTCCTTTGCCAGACTGGTATTTCCTGTTTCTGTATGAACTATTGAAATATAAATATGCTAGCCAAAGTTTTATCCTGCTAGGAATACTTGGAATTCCAGGTATAGCATTCGGTGCATTACTTCTAGCACCATTCTTGGATAACGGTCCAGGACGCAGACCTCATCAACGTCCAATTGCTGTCGGAATGATGTTACTTGGTTTAGCGTCAGTTATTTGGTTGACTTATACTTCAGCAGCTGCAGTTGACTGGGAAAGTCGTGCAGAAGCGAACAAACCTGTTCCACCGTCAGATGATATTGATGTTGAGATTGACACAGATCATCCGGGATACGCTGTATATGAAACAAGCTGTTTAGCGTGTCACGGTGCCGAATTAGAAGGTACGGCAGCTCCAGCATTGTATGGTCCTGAGTTTGACCACACTGCGGAAGAAATTGCTGACATTTCGGTGAACGGAATTGGAGCAATGCCACCAGATCAATTTACTGGTACGGATGAAGAATTAGAACAATTGGTAGAATTTATTTTATCCGTAAACGAATCGATCGAAGAAGAATAATTTTATTCACCATGAAGAGCACTTTTACCATCGAAATGGTAAAGGTGCTTTTTGTTGCATTTAATACTTGCTAATGAGGAACACGAAGGCTTATAGTTAAATTACTCAACCTTCACAACCCAAAAACAACTACTCGCTTTCATTCAGCGTAAGTATCTGGTTCGTTCACTAATTATGGCGTTCTAATCGCCGTTCAGTTGCCCGGTGGACGGATGCTTTCCGCGGGCACAGCCGAAGCCTCGACGCACAGGACGTGCTAATGCAGACGTTGCCACAGGACGTGGCGATCTTAGTCTGCCTCGGAAGAAGTTCACTTCCTGCGGGGTCTTCGGACTCGTGCTATTCCCGCAGGAGTCACCGTCCACCGGGCAACTGAACTGGTAGAGAGGATTATTATTAATGGAAAATATCCCAGCATGATAGGTACCCTCTTACTAAAATGAAAAGTAGTGCTCCAAACTTGGCCTTTTCTCGGAGCAGTCCAGACACCTCGAGACTCCTGCAGGAGGAAAGGCATAGGTTAGACCCCGCAGGGCGGCAGCCCGAGGAGGCTCACCAGCCGCCTGCGGAAAGCGAGAGGTGTCTGGACTGCGGACTTCCAGGTGAAAGTTGCACTTACGCTGAATGAAAGCAAATGCGGGTGAAAATGGAGGGAATGATATTTATTTTAAGGAATGGAGCGGGTCACCGGATGATTAGGTATATTCTTTCTAATAAAATATTTATTTTCATGCTTTTTATTGTAAACCTATTCGGCACAATCTATGGGTATATTTGGTACCTTCCGCAACTAGAAATCACACCTGATATATTCCTGATATTTGTTCCGGATAGCCCAACAGCAAGTTTATTTTTCACGATTTTTCTTTTGTTTTTCCTATTCGGCAGAAACGTCCCCTATATTGAAGCATTAGGGCTTGTAACGCTCGTGAAATACGGTACCTGGGCTGTTGTAATGAACTTACTTACATTAATCATTGATGGCTCTTTAAGTGCGGCGGGCTATATGTTGATGTTTTCCCATGCAGGGATGGCAATACAAGCTGTGCTCTATACCCCTTTTTATAAAATAAAAATGAGACACCTTGTTGTTGCCGGGATATGGACATTACATAATGATGTAATTGATTACGTATTTGGAATGATGCCTATTTATTCTTCATTAACCCAGTACATGGAGAGAATTGGTTATTTCACCTTTTGGCTTAGTATTGCTTGCTTATTCCTTGCTTACTGGCTTACGGTCCGCAGGCAGAATAAGTTATCCTAAGGTGATAAATAGGAGTCCCTCATCATATAAATGGATTAGGTGAGGTGACTAAAATGGGAATGACATCCGGTATTATCTTAATTTATTCAATCGTTACTGCCGCGTTTCCGTATCCGTTACTGAACATAGAAAGGATAAGTTTTCCGCAATGGCTTTTCACAAATGCGGAGTTGATTCCGCTTTTACCAGCATTATTGATTGTTGGTGGGTTCATTCTGATTACATTATCTTATGTGAGTTGGAGAAAATATAAAGGAGAAAAAATAAGGCGGGGAAGAAAAACTAAGGGCGGCGACAAAATAGTTGACTGGAATCGAGATCCTGACTAAAATTGACTTATATCAGTACGATTGGAGGGATATAAATGGGTAGCTATTTAATTTATATAGCGCTTATCCTCATTATACCGTTATGGGCGCAAGGTAAAGTTAAGTCAGCTTACAATAAATACTCGAAAAAACCGACAACTTCCCAAATGACAGGCGCTGAGGTAGCAAGAAAGATTCTAGATGATAATGGATTGTATCATGTAAATATTGAACGGACAAAGGGTACACTGTCTGATCACTATGATCCTCGCTCCAAGGTTGTCCGACTTTCAGAGGGAATCTACGGAGGCCGTTCGATGGCTTCTTCCGCAATTGCGGCACATGAAGTTGGACATGCCATTCAAGACCAGGAAGAATATGCATTCTTGCGCTTTAGAAGCGCACTCGTTCCGGTCGCTAACTTCGGTTCAAACATTTCCTTCATTTTAATTCTTGCAGGTATTTTCCTCAATATGATGGAGCTATTCTTTTTTGGAATTATCTTCATGGGGGCGGCTGTCCTTTTCCAGCTTGTTACACTGCCAGTAGAGTTTGATGCTTCCAACCGGGCGATGACACAGCTTATCTCGACTGGAATTATCCGGAATGATGAAGAACGGGAAACGAAGAAGGTATTGGATGCCGCTGCTTTAACTTATGTTGCAGCAGCTCTTGTCGCCTTACTCGAGCTTGCACGTTTTATCTTAATATTTTTGAACAACCGAGACTAGATAGAGGAGAGATTGGTAAACGGTATGCCAATCTCTTTTTTATTGTATGCTGTACCACAAGCCACGTTAGCTCTACACCCACGCCTGGCGGAACCCAAATGATTTATTTCTTGAGAAAGCTTCTGCGAGTACTTAGCTTGTAAGGCTGCTTAAGCCTTTATCATTGTACCGGTCTCTTGTTTTCATCGAGAGTAAATCCTTCACCTTGAACATCTTGAACTGTACTTATTGAAACAAAAGCATACGGATCAACCCTTAGAATCGTATTCTTCAGACGAACAATTTCGTTTCGAGGTACGACACAGTAAAGGATATCCAGCTTCTCTCCCGTATAGCTACCACGGCCTAAAAAGATAGTCACACCACGGTCCATTTTTTGAATTTCTTTGACAATTTCTGCACTTTGATTCGAAATAATTGTCGCCCCTTTGGCAAGATATGCACCTTCTTGAATAACATCAATTACGCGGGCCCCAATATAGACTGCAACTAATGTGTACATACCCTGGATGAGGTCTAATATTAGCAGAATAGAGGAAGAAATAACAATCAGGTCGAATAAGAACATCGTATTTCCCATGTTCCACCCTAGATATTTATTGGCAAGCCGAGCAATAATATCTACACCTCCCGTTGTGCCCCCATAGCGAAAGATAATCCCTAAACCAACTCCGATGAATACTCCTGCAAATAAGGCAACTAAAGTCATATCGTTTTCCAAAGGGATTGCAAATTGATAGGATTGAAAGATAGCTAAAAAGAAGGATACTGCGGAAGTGCCGATTATTGTATAGATGAAGGTGTTCCGTCCTAATAGTTTCCAACCAATTAAGAATACAGGGATATTTAATAAAATATTTGTAATCGCCGGATTTAATTTCCAAATGAAATAAAGGAGCAAGGTGATACCAGTGAAGCCGCCTTCACCAAGATTATTTTGCATATTAAAATGTACGATCCCAAAAGAATAAATCGCGGCACCGATTAAAATGAAGAAAATATTTTTCATCCGCAATCCAAGCAGCATACTAGAACACCTCCAAAATACTTGCATATCCATGCTAAGTTAGTATCATTTTGCCCGGAGAAAATAAATTCATGATTTTTCAAAGAAAAAATTTGTCAAATTACGTAAGGTTAGCTAACATGAAAGGTAGGCAACCACGGAGAAAAAGGAGATTGTTAACGAATGCAGAAAGAATTTACGACGCAAGAAATCCAAAAGCGGGTCGATGATTTTATCGGCCAATTTAAAGAAGGCTATTTTTCTCCGTTGGCAATGATTGCAAGGCTGACAGAGGAAGTCGGCGAACTTGCCCGAGAAGTGAACCATTATTACGGAGAGAAACCGAAAAAGACGACAGAGAAAGAAAAAACGGTTGAAGAAGAACTCGGGGACGTTTTGTTTGTAATCGCGAGCTTTGCAAATTCACTTGACATTGATTTATCCGAAAGTTTCGAGCGTTCCATGTCGAAATTTGAAACACGGGATAAAGATAGATGGACGAAGAAATAACAACAGGAGAGGTGGAACAGAAGTGGCAATTAATATTATAGTAGCGGGACCACGTGGTAAGATGGGGAAAGAAGCGATCAAGATGATTGAGCGTGTACCTGATTTTAACCTTGTCGCTGTAATTGATCGTAAAAATGATGGGAAATTTTTAAACGAGATTACAGAGGAATCGGATGCGCAAGTTCCAGTCTATGAAGACTTGGCGGAATGCTTTCAACAGATAGATGCAGATGTATTCATTGATCTTACGAGTCCTGAACCTGGTTATAAACACACAAAACTCGCGATTGAACACCGTGTCCGAGCTGTAATTGGTACGTCTGGATTCACGAAGGAGAATATAAAGGAACTAAAAGATCTTTCGAATGAATATAACTCTGGTTGTATTATTGCACCAAATTTTGCAATCGGTGCTGTGCTGATGATGAAGTTCTCTCAGATGGCCGCACAATACTTCCCGGATGTCGAAATTATCGAAATGCACCATGACCAAAAGGTTGATGCACCATCTGGAACAGCGGTTAAGACGGCGGAGATGATTCAGAAAACAAGGACAACGAAAGCCCAGGGTCATCCTGATGAAAGGGAAGAACTCGAGGGAGCGCGTGGCGCCGAATTAGATGGCATGCATATTCATAGCGTAAGACTACCTGGACTTGTTGCCCATCAGGAAGTAATCTTCGGTGGCCCAGGTCAGCTATTCACGATCAAACATGATTCCATGAGCCGGGATTCCTTTATGGACGGGATAAAAACTTCCATTTATAAAGTAATGGAGTTAGAAACACTCGTTTATGGATTAGAAAATATTTTATAATAGAAAAGAGGTCAGGCTATGATGAAAATTGCCTTAATAGCCCATGATAAGAAGAAAGAAGATATGATACGCTTCACCATCGCTTATGAGCATGTGTTAAAAGAGCATGAACTGTTTGCTACCGGAACGACTGGTAAATTAATTAAAGAAGCTACAAAACTTAGTATACATAGATTTAAATCAGGACCACTCGGTGGCGACCAGCAAATAGGAGCACTAATTGCCGATAACGAAATGGATATGGTAATATTCTTCCGTGATCCATTAACAGCTCAGCCGCACGAACCTGACATAACAGCCCTGATGCGCTTGTGTGACGTGTACCAAATCCCACTTGCAACAAATATTGCCGGAGCGGAAATCTTTATCCATGGCCTGGAACGAGGAGATTTTAAATGGCGGGAAATTGTTCGGGCAAAGGAAGACAAATAAGAAATGAAAATTGGGATAACTTGCTATCCTTCTGTCGGTGGATCTGGAGTCATTGCGACGGAGTTAGGAAAACTGTTAGCAGAACGTGGCCACGAAATCCATTTTATTACATCAAGCCTTCCGTTTCGATTAGATAAAGTACATCCGAAGATCTTTTATCATCAAGTGGAAGTAAATCATTATCCAGTATTTCAATATCCGCCTTATGATTTATCACTTGCTTCGAAAATGGCAGAAGTAATCGACCAGGAACAGCTTGACATCCTGCATGTGCATTATGCGATACCCCATGCGATTTGTGCAATTCTTGCGCGGGATATGGCCGGACATAAAGTAAAGGTTGTCACGACTCTGCACGGGACAGATATTACAGTACTTGGAATTGATGATGCATTTAAGAAAATGATAAAATATGGTATTGAACAGTCTGACGCGGTAACGAGTGTATCGAACAGTTTACGCAAACAGACGATGGAAATGATTGAGACGGATTATCCGATATCTGTCATATATAATTTTGTGAATGAAGCGGAATATCATCCTTTTCAAGTACCATATTTGAAGGAACAGTTCGAGATAAAAGATGAAGAAAAAGTAATCATTCATATTTCTAATTTCCGGAAAGTGAAGCGGCTACCAGACGTTATAGACACGTTTCATCGAATTCACCAGGAGATACCTAGCAAATTGCTGCTCGTAGGTGACGGACCGGAATATTCAGCAACAAAGCAGCTAGTTAGGGAATTGGAATTAGATTCTGATGTGTTGTTCTTAGGGAAACAGAATAATATTAATGAACTGCTTGCAATCAGTGATTTAACGCTATTACTTTCTGAAAAAGAAAGCTTCGGACTTGTTTTATTAGAAGCAATGGCTTGCGGGGTTCCTGGCATCGGAACGAATATTGGTGGTATTCCTGAAGTGATCACACATGGAGAAACCGGTTATCTTGTAGAGCAGGGCGACACAAAGCAAGCAGCAGCTTATGCGCTCGAAATCCTTACAGATTCGGCATATCAGCAAGCGCTCCGGGAACGGGTCCTCGAAGTTGTAAAGCAGAAATTTCAGTCTAACATCATTGTCGAGCAATATATTAAGTTATATAAAAAGCTACTGGAGTAAAAGAAATTTGGTGAAGGCATGTTAACGAAATATTTTCAACGGGCAAAGCCGATTTTAGAAAAGCTTGAAGCAGAAGGTTATGAAGCATATTTTGTTGGTGGTTGTGTGCGGGATTATTTGCTCGGTCGGCCGATCAAAGACATCGATATTACGACATCTGCCACCCCTGATATTGTTCAAGCGATATTTCCAAGTGTCATACCTGTTGGGATTGAACACGGAACTGTCATCGTGAGACATGAGAAAGAATCCTATGAATTGACTACATTCCGTACAGAAGGCAGTTATTCGGATGGTAGGCGTCCAGATCACGTTGAATTCATCCGTAACATTGAAAAAGACCTAGAACGGCGTGATTTTACAATCAATGCCCTTGCGATGGATAAAACAGGTCATATTACGGATTTATTTTCCGGTAGAAGAGATTTAAAGCAGCGAATGATTCGGACTGTCGGCAATGGGGAAAAACGATTCGGGGAAGACGCACTGCGGATTATACGCGCCCTCCGTTTTTCCAGTGTGCTCGGCTTTCAAATTGAAGAAGAAACATTTGCAGCAATGGTAGCTTGTAAATCAGCAGTACTCGATATTTCAGTGGAGAGAATTACAAATGAAATGGCACGTTTTTTTGCAGGAAAATATGTGTCAGTCGGGATAAATTATTTAAAGAAATCAGCTGTTCAGACTGTTTTACCGGTTTTTAAAGAACATCCGACTTTAATCGAGGCAATTCCACAAAACATGAAGCCTCTCTTAAGTTTTGCAGAAGTTATTGCTTTCTTTCACTATCATCAGCCTGAAATAGCCATCAATGAGTGGGCAAAGGAATGGAAGTGTTCCAACAGGACGAAGCGGCTTGCAAGTGATTTAATTGACGATATCGAACGTTACAAGCAAAGAGGCTTGGATGCGATTGGAATATATCAGCTTAACGACGAGCGGTTTGAACCCTTTATCCGCTTAGCCGACTTGTTATTAGATGTTAAACCATCTCTGGCACAATTAATTCAATTGAAGCAAAGGTTACCAATTCAATCAAGGGAAGACTTAGCCATCAATGGAAATGATCTTTTAGCTCTTTTTCCTGACAAAAAACCAGGAGTATGGGTGAAACATTTGCTTGAAAAAACGGAAGATGCTGTAGTTACCGGTAAAATAAATAATCAGTATCGTGACATAAAGGAATGGTTAGAGTGGATTCAACGAGAAACAGATTAATTCATATCCTATCGGAGAATGAGGAGACTTATATATCGGGTCAGGATATTTCCGATGCTTTACAAATATCCCGTAATAGTGTCTGGAAACATATGAAAGCATTGGAGAAAGACGGTTATGTCATTGAAGGAGTCCCAAGAAAAGGATATCGTATCCTTAAACATCCGGATAAAGTCAGTGATAATACGATCAAATGGGGCCTGGAAACAGAGTGGCTTGGTCAGACGATCATCCATAAATCTTCCGCCGCTTCTACCCAGCAATTAATCCACCAATCTGCCGCAGATGGAGCGAAGCATGGAACAGTTGCTATTCTTGATGAACAAACGGCGGGCAGGGGGAGAATGAACCGAGAATGGCATTCTGCAGGGAATAAAGGGATGTGGCTAAGCATCTTGCTTCGCCCTAAAATCCTTCCGCAAGAGGCTCCCCAGCTAACATTGCTTACAGCAACTGTGTTGGCTGACGTGTTAAAAGACTATACAGGTGTAGAGCCGATGATTAAATGGCCAAATGACCTTTTGATTAATAAGAAGAAGACGGCTGGAATTTTAACAGAGATGCAAGCAGAACAGGACCAGATTCAATATATAGTGGTCGGTATCGGTCTAAATATCAACCATACAAGTGATGATATACCTGGAATGCTTGCATCTAAAGCGACCTCCCTTTATTTGGAAACAGGGAAACATTGGTCTATTCAAGAACTGATTCAACAGTTTTTACAAAAATTTGAAGCGGCATTTGATGCATATTTAGCCCATGGCTTTTCCGATGTGAAGAAAAAATGGGAAAGCTATGGTTTTAAAATAGGTGAAAAAATTAAAATTAAAAACCTAAAAGAAGAGAAAAAAGCGATTTTCCACGGAATTGCAGAAGACGGTGCCCTCCTTGTTTTACATGATAATGGGAAAGAAGAAAAAATATATTCTGGTGAAATCCAGTGGTTTGAATAACAAGTTAAAGAGATAGGCGGGGGAAGAGACTCTTATCAATAATGGGATAAGAGTTTTCTTTTGGACGAATTGACGTATATAATAGAGAGGACGGAGGTGTGGAATTGAATAAATTTGTTGTGATTGACTTAGAAACAACCGGGCATTCGCCTGATAATGACGATAAAATCATCGAAATCGGTATGGTAATCATTAAAAATGATGAAATTATCGATAAAAGAGATACCTTTTTAAATCCAAACAAACAAATTCCTCCATTTATAACCAATCTGACGAATATAACAAATGATGATGTTAAAGACGCACCGTACTTTAACGAAAAAGCGGACAAAATAATGGAGTTATTTGAGGATAGTTATCTAATTGCCCATAACGTTCCTTTTGACATGGGTTTTTTAAATACTGAATTAGTGAACAGTGGGAGGAAACCCTTAAGGAATCCTGTTATTGACACGGTCGAATTATCTCGGATTCTTTATCCGAAAGCACCAAGCTATAAATTATCGCAGATTACGGATTATCTTGATATATATCACGATGACCCGCACCGGGCGTTATCTGATGCTTATGTCACGGCTAGGTTGTTCTTGAAATTAAAAGAGAAATTGTTTAGTCTTCCGTATGAAACGCTCGCTAATCTGGCGAAATTGGAACCAATGTTTAAATCAAACCTTGCTGTTTTACTGGATGAAGCGATGGAGCAGAATAGTTTTGAATTTGCCAATGAAGCGAAGTTTACTACATATAATGGACTCGCATTTAAAATGACAGAGAAGATGACCCAAGAAGAAACGATATTAACAACTTCTTTTGGAGACTATCTAGATCATATTTATGAGGATAACGGTACACTGGAAAAACAATTTGAAAAGTATGAGAAGAGAAGTGGTCAGCGAGAAATGTCCGAAACGGTGTATGATGCTTTCTGTAGTGGAGAACATGCATTAATTGAAGCGGAAACCGGTACAGGTAAATCCCTTGCTTATTTGCTTCCAGCTGTATATGAGGCCGTGAAACAAAACAAACGCATCATCATTAGCACACATACTACACAATTACAGACCCAGCTCCTTGACGAAGAGATTCCTTTAGTACACAAAACTGTGGATTTTCCATTTGAAGCAGCACTGTTAAAAGGTAGAAACCATTATTTAAGCTTGGAACGCTTTGCCTATGAACTAACCCATCCGGAACGCGACAATTATGATATTACGCTAACGAAGGCAATCTTACTCGTCTGGCTTACGGAAACCTTGACTGGTGATATTGATGAAATTCAAATCCCAACGAGTGGCTATACATTTTTCCAAAGGGTTTCAGCGGATGCGGAAAGGAAGCTCGATGTCACATCTCCTTGGTTCCGGTATTCGTTTTATACTCGCGCAAGACGAAGAGCCCAACGAGCTGATTTAATTATAACGAATCATGCCCTGTTATGTACGGATATGTTTAACGATTATCAATTTCTTCCTGATTACGACAAATTGATTATCGATGAAGCCCATCATTTGGAAGATACTGCAGCCTATCATTACGGATTAAAGCTGGACAATATAACGATGCATTATATGTTAAATCAAATTGGCCGTTCGGAGGATACGAAATTTTTCAATTATATAATTGGCAAATACGATAATATAGAGGATAACTTTTCGGTCGATAAATGGGATGAATTAATTGCAAATACGAAAAATGAAATTGATGATCTCTTCCAATATTTACATGCTTACGTGACGAAACAACGGAAAAAAGATAAATCATTAAGTGATGTTGGCAGAATCCAGTTCCGATTCAGTAAAGAGGAAGTGAATTCTTCCAATTGGGAAACCATAACAGAAATGGTGAATCGCCTTATTTTTTATTACCTTGATCTCATTCATTTTCTATCCCTCATGGATAAGAGCCTTGACGATACGGAAGATTATGTGAAGAACGACAGGCAGGAACTTATTCAAGTCATTGAGAATTTGCAAGAGCATATTGATCATTTGGAATTGCTCTTTTTAGTGGATCAGCATATTAATCATGTACAATGGCTCGAAATGGACACGAAGGGGTATCAACAGGCCGTTTATTTATATAGTGAACCGACTACCGTCTCAACGTTGCTTGGCGAGGAATTATTCGCGAAGAAAGACAGCGTCATTTTAACTAGTGCTACGCTGACGATGAAGAATTCATTCAATTTTATTGAAAAAAGACTAGGTCTTCGGGAAGAGCGGCTGATTACAAAACAAATCCGTTCACCATTCTCATTTAAAGACCAGGTACAATTGCTGATTCCAAATGATTTCCCGGATATTAAATATGGAAATATGGATGATTATATCTATGCGACGAGTGAAGCAATTCTTTCTCTGGCAGAAGTGACGGAAGGGAGAATGCTTGTACTGTTTACTTCTTATGATATGTTAAGGAAGTCCTATAAACTCTTGAAAGAAATAATGACAGATGACAAATATATGCTTATTGGCCAAGGGGTTACGAGCGGAAGCAGAACAAGATTGAAGAAGAATTTCCAAAGCTTTGAGCGTTCGATCTTACTCGGTACAAGCTCCTTCTGGGAGGGTGTTGATATTCCTGGTGGGGATTTATCCTGTCTGATGATTGTCCGACTTCCTTTCCAGCCACCGGCACACCCGGTTTATGAAGCAAAATCGCAGGAATTGAAGGAAGCGGGAAAAAATCCATTTATGGAATTATCTTTACCAAACGCTGTTATTAAATTCAAACAAGGATTTGGACGTCTTATCCGTTCGTCTAGCGATAGAGGGATTGTTTTCATTTGTGACTCAAGAATTGTGACAGCACGATATGGAAGATATTTCACAGACTCCATACCAGAGGTACCAATACTAAATGACTCCACCCAATCCTTAATTAAACAAGCGAGGGCATGGTTTTAAGAAAAAAGCTACTGTAATAAATACAGTAGCAAACGAATGGTATGGGGGAGAAAAATTTTGCAACGTGATCCCGTCCAGTTTTATGGGAGGAATAATAATGGCACGAGAGCCGTTACTACTCTTAGTATAAGCCACTGGATTTGTTCTATGGCTAACAATTTTTTATAAACACAGGGAAGAATTAGTGAACCTGTCTGAAGAGGTGTGAAAAAATGGCTGAAACAAGACGAAAATGGTTGATTTTTAGCATGATTATCTTTCTCCTTCTGTTTATTTCTATGCTTATTTATGGTATCTTTTTATACATGGATTTAAACTCCGAACGCACCAAAGGCCATGAAGATACAAAACGGGAATTGTTAAATCAAACAGGAATTACGGAGATATCAAAAATCGAAAACTTTAATGGGGAAGCTGCTTATCATGTCGTTTACGGAAAAAATGAAGAAGGCAAGGGTAAAATTATTTTTTACCCACTGGAAGGAAATGAGAAAACATTGACGACAGTCGATTCAACCGAGGTTCTGTCACCATCTTCCATGATCGATATGTGGCAGTCTGACTGCAGTGCTTGTCAATTAGTGAAAATAACGCCGGCTTTGCTGGATGATGAAATACTATGGGAACTCGTCTATTATGATGAGTTTGACCGATATGTATTCGATTATCGCTCAATCTATGATGGATCCCAGTATGAAGATATCCGTTATTTAAGACAGTTCAATTAGGAGGAAAGAACATATGGAATTAGCGAACAGAGTAAAAACAATAACTCCCTCATCGACACTGGCCATTACTGCTAAAGCGAACGAATTGAAAAGCCAAGGTCATGATATCATTGGGTTAGGAGCCGGAGAGCCAGATTTTAATACACCAGAACCGATTATTGAAGCGGCTATTCAAGCAATGCAAGCAGGCCTTACAAAATATACACCGACTGGTGGGATTTCCGAGCTAATTGAAGCAATCCAAAAGAAAATGGAGAGGGATCATCAGCTCAACTTCGCAAAAGATGAAATCATTGTCACAATGGGAGCAAAGCATGCACTTTATGCACTGTTCCAAGTGCTTTTAAATAAAGGCGATGAAGTACTTATTCCTATACCTTTTTGGGTAAGTTATCCAGAACAAGTGAAACTTGCAGAGGGAGTACCTGTATTCATTCCTACGAAGGCAGAACATGATTTCAAGGTTCAACTAGAAGAATTGGAAAAAGCTATTACAAGCAACACAAAAGCAATTATTATCAATTCACCGAGCAACCCAACGGGAATGATGTACTCAAAAGAAGAACTTGAGGCGATTGGCGAATTTTGCCTCAAGCATAATATCCTTATCGTTTCAGACGAAATTTATGAAAAGCTTATTTATTCTGATGAAGAACATGTATCCATCGCTTCCATCAGTCCAGAGCTAAAGAAACAAACGGTAGTTATTAATGGCGTTTCAAAAACATATGCAATGACAGGCTGGAGAATTGGTTATGCAGCTGGAGAGAAAGAGCTTATTCAAGCAATGAATAATGTTTCCTCTCATTCGACGTCCAACCCTGTTTCTATTGCTCAGTACGCATCTGTTGCAGCACTTTCCATGGACGAAAGTGAAGTCGGGAAAATGAGAGATATATTTGCGGAACGCTTGGATGTCTTTTACAACTTAATCAGTGAAATTCCAGGCATCAAATGTGAAAAACCGAAAGGAGCATTCTATTTATTCCCGGATGTAACAGAAGCCGTGCGGAAAAATGGCTTTGACACGGTTAATGAATGGGTAACAGCTATATTAGAAGAAGAAAAAGTCGCCATGGTGCCAGGTACTGGATTTGGCGTACCAGAAAATGTGAGACTATCCTATTGTTTATCATTGGATGACTTAAAAGAAGCGGCAAAACGGATTAAACGTTTTGTCGAAACTCATTAGAGATCGATTTATGGAGGTATAAAGATGAAGATTACGATTTCTCAAGCACCTGATTATAATGAAAAAGAAGTAACAATAGGAGCTTGGCTTGCAAATAAACGTTCCAGCGGGAAGATTGCCTTCCTACAATTACGTGACGGAACCGGTTTTATGCAAGCAGTTGTCGCAAAAAATGATATAGAGGAAGAAGTTTTCCAAACAGCGAAAAATCTAACACAGGAAACATCGATTTATATTACAGGAAAAATTGTGGAAGATAAACGCTCTGCTTTCGGTTATGAAATGCATGTAACAAATCTTGAAGTGATCCATGAAGCAGAAGATTATCCAATTACGCCGAAAGAGCATGGAACCGAATTTCTAATGGACCATCGCCATTTATGGTTACGTTCGAAAAAGCAGCATGCAATCATGAAAGTTCGTAATGAAATCATTCGGGCAACGTATGAATTTTTCAATAATCAAGGATTTGTTAAAGTCGATCCACCAATTCTGACAGCATCTTCAGCTGAAGGGACAACTGAATTATTCCATACGAAATACTTTGATGAAGAAGCTTATTTATCCCAGAGTGGACAGCTTTATATGGAAGCAGCCGCGATGGCGCTAGGAAAGGTATTCTCATTCGGACCGACATTCCGTGCTGAAAAATCTAAAACCCGAAGACATTTGATTGAATTCTGGATGATTGAACCAGAAATGGCATTTATCGAACATGAAGAGAGCCTCGTTATCCAAGAAAATTATGTCATGTTCCTTATTCAATCTGTATTGAAGAACTGTAAACTAGAGTTAGACGTGTTAGAGAGGGATATATCCAAACTTGAGAAGATACAAGCACCATTCCCAAGAATCACATATGATGAAGCTATTGAATTGCTGAAAGAAAAAGGATTCGATGATATTGAATGGGGAGACGACTTCGGTGCCCCACATGAAACAGCAATTGCCGATAACTTCGATAACCCTGTTTTTATCGTGAACTATCCGAAAGACATTAAAGCATTTTATATGCAGCCGCATCCGGATCGGGATGATGTAGTTTTATGTGCTGATTTAATCGCGCCAGAAGGATACGGAGAAGTGATTGGCGGCTCAGAACGCATTCATGATTACGACTTGATGAAACAGCGCTATGAGGAACACGGACTAACCGGTCCAGCCTATGAGTGGTATTTGGAACTGCGGAAATATGGAAGCATTCCACACTCTGGATTCGGTCTCGGCCTTGAACGTACTGTAGCATGGCTTACGGGTGTCGAACATATTCGCGAAACGATTCCATTCCCGCGTCTGTTGAATAGATTGCATCCATAAATAAATGTGATTATAAATCCCTTGCAGCTTAAAGCAAGGGATTTATAATTGATTAACTTAACCTAAACTACTGATTTCATACAGCGTAAGTGCAACTCTTACCTGGAGGTTCGCAGTCCAGACACCTCTCGCTTTCCGCAGGCGGCTGGTGAGCCTCCTCGGGCTGTCGCCCTGTGGGGTCTCACCTATGCCTTTCCTCCTGCAGGAGTCTCGAGGTGTCTGGACTGCTCCGAGGGTAAACCTAATTTGGAACACTATTTTTCATTTAGAAATAAATAGCTCATTACAATGCGATAGTTTCCATTAATAATAACGTTCTCTACTAGTTCAGTTGCCCGGCGGACGGTGACTCCTACGGGAAAAGCACGTGTCCGAAGACCCCGCAGGAAGCGGTTTTCTTCCGAGGAGGCTGAGGCCGTGCCCGTGGAAAGCATCCGTCCGCCGGGAAACTGAACGGTAATCAGAACGCAAAAAAAAAACTGAAAGAGCAAGACACTTACGCTGTATGAAAGCAATAAGAAGATATGTTAAGCTTTAAAAAAAGAAGCAAAAAGAATACTTGGTTGTTTAAGTCTGCGAAGTTGAGTAATCAAGAATCGGAATTCGCATGTTTACTTGGCAGAAGGATAAGTATAAATCTTTTCTTACTGCTTAAGTGAAACTGAGGTTGTCACCGAAATGCTTGGTGACAACTAAGTTTTCTAATAAGGAGGTACCTAACATGTTTGAAACAAATCCACTGGAAGAAATATTACACGATCAATTACATATCCCCGGCAGATTGCTGACAAACTACACGAAGCTTGGTTTAAATGAAACCGAGCTTGTGCTTGTTCTACAACTTATTTATTTTTTCAAAGAGAAGAACAATTTCCCAACCCCCGCTGAACTGGCTGAACCATTGACAATTAGTGAGAAACATTGCTCCGACATTTTAATGAAGCTTATTCAAAAGGATTTATTAACGATTGAGCCAAGGGAAAATGAGCAAGGTCAAATTTCAGAAGCCTACTCTGTCCAGCCGTTACTCGAAAAACTTTATAGTGAAGAAAAAGAACAAGAAGAAAACACGACAGGGACGATTTTTATTTTGTTTGAACAGGAGTTCGGTCGGCCGATTTCTCCATTTGAAATCGAAATGATTAATACGTGGTTGGATGAAGACAAGATCAGCCCGGCGCTAATTAAGGCAGGGCTTAGAGAATCAGTACTTATGGGTAAATTAAACTTTAAATATATTGACCGTATCTTGCGAGAATGGAAGAAGAAGGGAATCCATTCCGTCGAGCAAGCAAGAAATACAAGCAGGAAGTTTCACAGTCATCAGCAAGTAAATCAGCAGCAACCTGCGCAAACGGCAAAAAGAGACACATCAATCTACTATAACTGGCTGGAAGGGGAAGACTAGTTAGATGCTGAATTTAAAAGAGATTAGACATGTATTAGATACGATTGCAGAAATGTTCCCTGATGCGGAGGGCGAGCTCGTCCATTCAAATCCATTTGAATTATTGATTGCTGTTGTGTTATCCGCACAATGCACGGATAAACTAGTGAATAAAGTTACGGCAGACTTATTTAAGAAATATAAAACACCTGAAGATTATATCGCGGTACCACTGGAAGAACTTCAGCAGGATATTCGTTCAATCGGGCTTTACCGTACAAAAGCAAAGAACATCCAAAAACTTTGCCACGTTTTGATCGATAAACATGGAGGGAAGGTTCCTGAAACAAAGGAAGAGCTCATGAAGCTGGCAGGGGTCGGCAGAAAGACAGCGAATGTCGTTGCTTCCATCGCTTTTAATGAGCCGGCGATCGCGGTTGATACTCATGTGGAACGGGTGTCCAAGCGATTAGGGATATGCCGCTGGAAGGATTCTGTACTGGAAGTAGAAGAAACCTTGATGCGGAAAATACCGCGGGAAGAATGGTCAGAGACGCATCACCGATTAATCTTTTTTGGAAGGTACCACTGTAAAGCGAGAAATCCAAATTGTCCGGAATGCCCACTTCTTGATCTTTGTCGAGAAGGGAAAAAACGGATGCGAAAGCTTGAAATAGAGAGCAAAAAATAAAGGAAAGCTTATCTGTATAGCGACAGATAAGCTTTCCTTTTTTCCTTCTTTGCTTTCTTGTTATTCGTCGGATGGTTCTTCCTCATCGGGAGTTTCATCCTCTTCAGGTGGTGCTTCTTCACCTTCATCCTCATCTTCTTCTGGTTCTGGTGCCTCTTCTACTGGTTCTTCCTCTGGTTCTTCTGGCTCTTCTGCTTGTGGTATGCTGACAGATGTTGATTGACTATCGCCGCGTACGTCACCTTCTTGCCCAATTGGAGTTACACTGATTGAATAGGTTTCTCCAGGGGAGAATGTACCACTTATCTCAATACCTTGAGACTGTACGGTTTGCGTTTGTCCACCGTTGACAGTAACTTCAAAAGCAGCGGGAGGACCATCATAATTCCATGAAACATCGATTATTCCTTGGTCTTCCATGTACGTTGCGCTTAGACCAGAGACTGGAGGTATATTTTCTTCTTCCTCTTCCTCCTCATCTCCACCTGGTACCGTAATCGATGTGGATGCAGGCTCACTTGTTATGGAATTATTTTCGTTGCTAATCGCTACGACTTGTATCGTGTATTTTGCCCCAGCTTCTACTTCCGATATATCTAAGGACATATCCTCTGTTGTCGCTAATTCCTGTATGGAGCCACCATCAACACTCGCACTCACTGCAAAGGAGACATCACTATCCGTGTCATAATCCCATTCCACGTGGATTGAATGATCATCTTCATTATAGGTTGCATTCAGTCCGCTAACTGCATCAAGCTGATCAAATTTTTCCGATGTTGTTGTCGGTTCAGACCCCCGAACGAATAGCTCGGTAACCTTTTGAGCGGCAGGTGTGTGATCACTTGCGAGCTCTGGTGGATTTGTTCCACGTTCGATCGCTAATTTCACAACAGAATCTGGTTGTTGGAAATCGGCTGTATCAATACCTTCCGACACATGGAGCATCGTTTCCCGGAACATTTGCTGGGCGATCGTCCAATCCACCGAATCTGGAAGTCCTACTCGTTTTCCATCTACAATATTCTCACCAACCCAAGTAGATACAGTGTAGTTGGTCGTATATCCTACAAACCAGCGGTCTCCCGCTGAACCGTCATCGACGTTCGTTGTTCCTGTCTTACCAGCCACCGGTAAACCGCCCATGCTACCAGACGCCCATGTTCCGTCCGTAAAGACAGTTTTCAGCATATCCGTGATCATGTAAGCCGTGTAGTCTTCAATAGCTGGTTCTGAATCCGGCCGAAGCTCAACCGTGCTTCCGTCTGGGAATTCAACTGATTCTACAGCATATGGTTCTGTATAAACTCCTCCGTTACCAAACACACTGAAGGCACTTGCCATTTCCAGCGGCGTAACAGTTAAACTACCACCGCCGATAGCATCGGAAGCATAAAGGTCATCTGGCATATCCAGTCCAAGCTGCTCACCAAAACTCTTCGCCCGGTCTGCACCTACTTCTTCAAAAAGTTTCACCGCAGGAACATTCAGGGATTGACTTAATGCTGTCCGAGCGCTAACCCAACCAGAGTAAGTACGGGTGATATTGTTAATCGGTTTTTCCATTCCCGGTCCTTGGTATGGCGCATCGTCATTGATTTGGTGATACGTAGAAATCTTTTCATACTCTATTGCCGGTCCGTAAGACATGATTGGTTTAATCGTGGAACCAGGTTGCAAATTAGGCCTTTTATCTATCGCATAGTTCAATTCTTGACTGCCCGTACTATTACGACGTCCGCCAATTGCTTGTATAGCACCTGTTTTCGTATCGGTAACAACAATCGCACCTTGTACATTATCACTACCATAATTCAGCGGGTTAGCTTCCGTATCTGTTAATAGAAGTTCAACCCGTTCCTGGGCATTTGTATCAAGCGTTGTATTGATTTTTAAACCATCTGTATAAATATTGATGCCTTCTAATTTCTCACTGATTTCATCGGCCACTTTATCGATAAACGCACCGTATTTCGTAGAGCTTTCCTCAGGTTCTGCGAGCATTGCGACAATATCAACTTCACGTGCCTCGTCTGCTTCTTCTTCTGTGACCTTGCCATGGCGTACCATTAGATCAAGCACCGTATTCATCCGGTAAGCTGTAAGCTCTGGATCACGGAATGGGTTATATGCAGTAGGCCGCTGTGGTAATCCAGCTAAAATCGCCGCTTGTGCCAAGGTTAGATCATTTAAATCCTCCACACCGAAATAGGATTTCGCTGCTGCTACAACGCCATACGAATTATTTCCGTAGAAAATTTTATTTAAATACATTTCTAAAATTTCTTCTTTAGAATATTTTCTTTCAAGTTGCAGTGCGAGCCACTGTTCCTGCACCTTTAATTTAATTTGCTTTTCATTGGATAAGAAAAAGTTCTCTACTACCTGATGGGTAATTGTACTTGCACCTTGCGAGCCGAACCCATCCGTAATGTTAGCGACAATAGCGCCGCCCAGTCTTCGTAAATCAATTCCCTTATGTTCAAAGAAACGAGCATCTTCTGTAGCAACTACAGCGTCAATTAGTACTTGAGGTAAATCTTCATATTTGACCTGTTCCCGATTCTCTAATTCCAACGTGGTAAAGGGTTCCCCGTATTTATCATTTAATGTAGAAGATAGGGGAACATTCAATTTGTCAGGATCGAGATCCGGTGCAGTAGCTATCCAATATATCCCAACTGCTCCACCGACAATTCCCGCTGCCAATCCAATAAAGAGAATCGTAAAGAGAATTGTCTTCCATATGGGTCGTTTTCCCGATGTTTTCTTTTTCGTTGTTTTCTTATTTCTTCTTGCCGATCGCGACATCTTATCTGTCATAAGTAAAACCTCCATCATTTGAACTATTATTTTGTGAAATAAAGCTTGTCAATCACAGACAAATAGTCCACTCTTGCTTGAAATTTTAAAGGGATGAGATGAGCTTCATCTCGGATTGTTTCATAAGAAATTGATTTTTTCCCTCTTTTAAATAGATCGTACCAAAAGGGCAGAAGTTTCTCTGTTTCAAGTAAATATGTTTCATTATAGCTTGAAAAGCGGATAATAATAAAACTTATTCCCCCGTGATTAATGATCTGCTCCATATGAGCAATTTGATGTTCATGAATATTAGCTAATGGAAATCGTGTTTTATTCTTTGTTTCTTTTGCTTCGAAATCAATATATTTGCCACGATACAATCCATTATAATCTGTCGTGGATGCCTGTTTATAATAAGCTTCTGTTATGACAGCTGCACTTCGCTGTGGATAATGCACCCGTACGACTTGAACAGGGGTTGGTTTTTTATGCACAACAGCCTGATTATGTGCAAGATAATATTCATTTGTCGTGTTTATGTCTTCCTCCAGCGACATTCCCCGATTACTATATTTATGATTTTTTATCTCTCTATTTACCCTTTGCAATGGACGCCTTTTCCGCCCATTTGGATAGTTCATTATTTCTCCTCCTACTGACTAAACCGATAATCCTCCCTCACTACATTAAACGTCTGGAAGTAACCGTACATATTCATTATATAACAAAAATGATAAAGAGACATATTTAGGAGACGTTTTTCGGTAAATATACACAGAAATCATACCATGAAATTGTGAGTTAGAAAAACGGAATTGAAGTGAATATTTTACCACTTTGCTTGAGAAAAACAACTAGTTTTGACTGATTACTTCTAGTTTTGTCGACGGGGCAGGAGACTAAACTTCCTAGCGCGAATGACTAAAGGGAAAGGGAGGAGATACTAATGTCATTTGCATTGCAACAACTATATGTAGCTGACGGAATTAAGAAGCAGGACACAGAAAAACTCTTAATGGAAATAGCAGAGCAACTCGAACAAATAGATGTTATAATAAAGAATAGAACTGATCATGAAATCTGGAAGTTATTTCAAAAGCAACAACAAGAGATGGAAAAAGTTGAAACTACGATCGGAAGTTTATTACAATATAGATAGAAAGAGAATTAGACTTTCATTATTTACACACAAGGTGGTCAGTCATGTTAATGGTTAGAGAACAAACAGCTAAGTTAAGAGAGCATCTCATTCGTCTTAAAGAAAGATTTGAAAATACTGCTCCACCTAAAAATCGCCGGAACAGGGACTTCTTTCAAATGGTAAAGGGAGAGACAGATCCGGTATATGAACTGCTTGAACAATGGGAAGAAGCAACACTAGAAATAGTGAAGCAAAGGAAAGTGAACGTTCACCCGCACCAGGTCGTATCTACAAGAGAGAATATGGAGCTGCTGCTTATGCATAGCTACTTTATAGATGCCCGGCCGAAGCGGTATATGGAACTGTATAAATCTATTCTCTATATCTTTGACCAATTACTTCAGGAATTAGAAAATACTAACAAATAATGGGGGAGAATTATGTATCAACAATCATTAGTTCAACAAGCGATTGATAGTATGGAAAACGCGTATGTGCCATATTCGAAATTTGCAGTGGGAGCGGCAGTACGGACGAAATCAGGGAAAGTTTATACAGGCTGCAATATTGAAAATGCAGCTTACCCGGTCAGTTTATGTGCGGAGCGAGTAGCAATATTCAAAGCAATATCGAATGGGGAAACAGAATTTGAAGAAATGGCTGTTGCAGCAGACACGAACCGTCCCGTACCACCATGCGGTTCTTGCAGACAAGTGATGAGCGAATTTTTCTCGCAAGATATGGAAATCCATCTCACCAATCTAAATCAGGATATTAAGACATTTACGATGGAGAAGTTGTTGCCATTTTCGTTTACTCCGACTGATTTGGACGCTTAATAATAAAATAATATTAATCTAGTAAATCACTTTGTTATTACTATTAAAAAACACACCATAATAAAATTTAACTTGGTGTGTTTTTAGTTACGCATACTTTATTTCATGCAATACATCTTCACTCAATTATTCTTCACCGCCATATATTTTCTTGTACTTTACACTGATTATCACTGAAGCCAAATATATTTCTTATTTTACTCTTCTGCCTGGTTCAATTTTGTGGAAAAGCATTAATATCTATAAGCATTGACCCAACTTGACTACACACCCATTTAATAATAACCTTTGATAAACAGATATGTTATGATATATAATGTAATGAATCTATAACCAAACAATATCATATAATTGAAACTGGAAAATCGTAAAATAAGAGGTGATAGAGATGAGTTTCGATCAAATCCAATTAAATGCGAAAGATATTTATGAAAAAGATTTTAAAGCAGAGTTCCGTGGTTACAGCCAAAAGGAAGTAGATGAATTTTTAGATGTTGTCATTCAAGATTATGACGCGTTTCAACAAGAAATCCAGCGATTGCAACAAGAAAATGATCGACTAAAGAAATCTTCTGTGGAACAACAGCATACGAGAACACGTGCTCCGCAACAGAATACACAAGTGAATTATGATGTGTTAAAACGCTTGTCCAATCTTGAAAAAGCAGTTTTTGGCAAGAAAGTCTCCAACTCTGAGGAATAGTTGGTAAGTACTGCCGTGCATTGTCTTTCTGATGATCTTATGCTAAAATAAAGTAAGCAGGTAGTTGAGTACTCATGTAATCGCTGCGTTTGCGCAGAGGAAAGTCCATGCTCACACAGGCTGAGATGCTTGTAGTGTTCGTGCTTGACGAAACGATAAGTCAAGGTAGCCAATTTGGTTAACGGCAGGAGAAATTCCTAAGTCTAACGATAAGGAAGACACTCCTTGAAAGTGCCACAGAGACGGAGCTGGATTGGAAACAATTCAGGTGGAACGAGGTAAACCCCACGAGTGAGCAACCCAAACTTTGGTAGGGGCACTCTTGATTAGGGAATTGAACCGAAAGAGGGACAGACATTTGTCTGTAGATAGATGATTACACCCAATGTACGAGGTTAAAGACCGCCGTTTGCAGTACAGCGGGACAGAACATGGCTTATCGAGTATTCAACGGTCTTCCATAAAAAATGATAAAACCTATTTCAGTTACAAAATGTAGCTGAAATAGGTTTTTTATTTACTTTGATATGGTACACTAAAAATAATCTGTAAATGAAGGGAATTATCATGTATGCAAAAGGTGAAATTACTTGCAACAGCAGCGATGGGACTTGAATCAATTGTCGCAATGGAAGTTAAGCAATTAGGCTATGAAGTAGAAGTAGATAATGGAAAAGTGATCTTTGAAGCTCCTATTTCTGCAATCCCGCGCTGTAATTTATGGTTGCGTACAGCAGACCGTGTGAAAATTATTGTAGGTGAATTTGAAGCCAAAACATTTGATGAATTATTCGAGGGAACGAAGGCATTAAATTGGGAGAATTATATTGCAGAGGATGGACAATTTCCTGTAAGCGGCAAATCCGTTAAATCAACGTTATATAGTGTTCCAGACTGTCAAGCAATCGTGAAGAAAGCAATTGCAGAGCGATTGAAATTGAAATATGGCATGGTCTCTAAAATGCCGGAAACAGGAGCATTATTTAAAGTAGAAATTTCCCTGTTGAATGATGTGGCGACATTAACATTAGACACTTCTGGAGCAGGTCTTCATAAACGCGGTTATCGGGTTGGACAAGGGGAAGCTCCCTTAAAAGAAACACTTGCTGCAGCACTCGTTTTATTAACGAACTGGAAGCCGGATGAGCCGTTTATCGATCCGTTCTGTGGCTCGGGAACCATTCCAATTGAGGCAGCCCTTATCGGACAGAATATCGCACCAGGTTTTAACCGGGAATTTGTTTCAGAAAAATGGTCATGGATTAGAAGCAAGTTTTGGGATGAAGCTTTATTAGAAGCTGAAGATCTTGCCAACTATGATCAGCCTTTAGATATAACAGGTTCTGACATCAGTCATAAGATGATCCAAGCAGCAAGTGAAAACGCAATTGAAGCGGGGCTAAGCGATCTTGTAACATGGAAACAAATGCAAGTAGCAGATCTGTCTATACAGAAGGAAAATGGATATTTGGTAAGTAACCCGCCGTATGGTGAACGGCTAAATGAGCGGGATGAAGTCATTCAGATGTATAATGACCTTGGTCAAGTGATGAGGAACTATCCATCCTGGAGTGTCTATATCATTACAGCATTTGAGGCATTTGAAAAACAATATGGTCAGCAGGCAACGAAGAAGAGGAAGTTATTCAACGGTTTTATCCAAACGAATTATTATCAATATTTTGGTAAAAAAGTAAAGGGGGAATAAATGATGACTAAAAGCAATTTGGAAAAAGATTTTCTGGCATACTTACAAGAAATTGATGCTTATCATGAATTAATTTCACTCGCCCATTGGGATTTACGGACGAAAATACCAAAAAAAGGTGTTGAATCCCGTTCAAAAGCAATTGGAATTCTTTCTGCTAAAGTTCATGAGATGCAGACATCTGATAAAATGAAACAATTCATTGACGAACTAAAGAACAAGACGGATGATGAAGTCATTCAAAAAGCAGTTGAAGAATGTGAATTGGATTATGAACGGAACCATAAGATTCCTCAAGCTGAGTACAAGGAATATGTCACTTTACAAGGACAAGCTGAAGCAGCATGGCAAGAAGCCAGGGAGAAAGCTGATTTCCAATTATTCCAGCCCTATTTGGAAAAGTTAGTGGAATTCAATAAAAGGTTCGCGAATTATTGGGGATACGAAGGCCATATTTATGATGCTCTATTAGACCAATATGAGCCAGGCATGACCGTAAAAACGCTCGATGAAGTATTCCCAGCACTACGTGAATCCTTAACTCAGTTACGGGAAAAAGTGAATAATAGTAAGGCGAATGTTGATTCGTCCATTGTACTTGGTTATTTTCCGAAAGAACAACAACGTAATTTTGCAATTGATGTATTAAAGCAGATGAACTATGACTTTGAAGCGGGAAGATTAGATGATACGATTCATCCGTTTGAAATTACATTAAATCTGCACGATGTTCGGATTACAACGAGATACGACGAAAATGATTTCCGCATGGCAGTGTTTGGAATTATTCACGAAGGTGGTCATGCTTTATACGAGCAAAATATCCATCCACAGCTTGCCCACACGCCACTTGCCACTGGAACATCCATGGGCATTCACGAGTCGCAATCATTATTCTGGGAAAACTTGATCGGCAGAAGTGATGGATTTTGGAAGGCGAACTATGAGAAGTTTAAATCCTTCGCCCCGGATTTTTTCAAAGAGTTGGATGTTGATGAATTTTACCGAGCGATCAATGAAGTAAAACCGACATTAATCAGAATTGAAGCAGATGAGCTTACGTATGCACTCCATATTATGGTTCGTTATGAACTGGAGAAAGCGTTGATTAATGGAGAAATCGAAGTGAAAGATCTTCCTGTCTTATGGAATGAGAAAATGGTTGATTATCTTGGTATTGAGCCCGCGAATGATGGAGAAGGGGTGTTACAAGATATCCATTGGTCGAGTGGAGATTTCGGCTATTTCCCGTCTTATGCTTTAGGGTATATGTATGCTGCGCAATTTTACAATACGTTGAATCAGCAGATGGATGTAGATTCAATTGTGCAGTCTGGCGATTTGTCTCCGATTACGAATTGGCTGAAAGAAAATATTCATCAATATGGCAAAATGAAAAAGCCCTTGGAGCTGCTACAGGACATCACCAATGAATCTTTAAACCCGACACATTTAGTTAATTACCTAACAGAAAAATACAGCCGGATATATAATTTCTAATTGCATGGGAAACTATCACGAGCGTTGTATTAAATTGTGAACGAAAAGTCAAGCATAACTCGGAATTATTACTAGAGCTGCAAAAAAGGACAAAGATTCGTTTAATGAATCTTTGTCCTCTTATGTTGATTAGCTATTTCCAATTGGCCAATCGAATGGTGCTGATCCTGGAGGTGCATTTTGAATGACATCCATTATCGGAACTGTATATGCAAAGAGAATCAATACAAGCGTAATGGCAATCCACAACTTCCAGTTCTCTGTCCATCTTGGCGTTGGTTCTGCAATGTCTTCTTCCTGAGCAATCGGGAATTCTTCTTCACCTTTTGGAGAGAAGAAAATCATTTTAACGAAAATGTATACCATTAATACAATCGCAATGAAAAGAATCGTACCACCGACTGCTTGAGCCATCTGATAAGCTCCCCATTCTGTAGCCTGTGCCGTCCCCCCGTAATCGGAGTAGGCGGAACGACGAGGTCCACCAATTAAACCTTGGATATGCATAGATATTGACATAATCAGCATTCCGACTGTCCAAAGGATCGTTTGAATAATTCCGAGACGGTTCACTGATTTTGTTAACTTACGTCCCGTCAAGTGGGGGATGAGCCAATAAGCAATCCCGAAAAATGTTAACACTACAGTCGTTGCTGCTGTTAAATGGAAATGTCCTGTAACCCAAATCGTATTATGAACAAGTGTGTTTATTTGATAAGAAGCATTAACAATTCCACCGGCTCCACCTGGGATAAATGCGAGCATTCCGATAAATGGTGCGAGGAATCTTACATCACTCCATGGCAAATGTTTGAGCCAGCCGAACAATCCCCCGTATCCTTTTTTACGACCCGTAATTTCAAATGTCGCAAACATGGAGAAGGCAGTCATCAAGCTTGGGATGACAACCATAAATGTCAAGATGACTTGAATAAACTTCCATGTTGAGTCCAGTCCTGGTTCTGTCAGCTGATGGTGCAGACCAACTGGGATAGAGAAGAACAAGAATAGAATAAATGAAAATCTTGCTAGTGTATCACTGAAAATTTTCCCTCCGATAATCTTCGGAATAATTGCATACCAAGCCATATATGCCGGCAATAACCAAAAATAAACAAGCGGGTGACCGAAATACCAGAATAAGGTACGGCTTAGTAATACATTAATTGTGTTCTTATAACCAAGTGACCAAGGTATAAATTGAACGAGCATTGCTGTAGCAACTCCAAGTGTTGCAATCAACCACATAAGCATATTAATGACAACCATAAAGGCAAGCAGTGGTGATTTTTCATCTGGATGTTTTTTCTTCCACATATAGAACTGACGGAAATTGACGAATGCGTTAATCCAACTGCCGACAACTACAAGTGTGATCCCGATATAAAATGCAGGATGCGCTTGCAGTGGAGCATAGAAGGTATAAAGTACGTTAGCTTTACCTACTAAGATGGTGATTGCAGCTATAACCATACCAATTGTCATGACGGCAAAGCCAATCCACGCCCAGTTCAATTGTTTCTTAGAATATCCTACTGTTTTACCCATTAAGGCATTTTGGAAACCAATAATGAAAAAAGTTGTAAGTACTAGGCCTAGAATAACGCCATGAACAGTTAGGATCGTGTAATAATTAATTCCCCAAGGCAATTCAAAGTTACCGGAACGGACAAGTACTTGTAATAATCCCATTAATCCACCAATAAATAAGGAAATAAATGCGACATACATATAGGACATGACAAGTCTGCGTTCATTTTTCGATAAACGAAGCTCCATTGTTCCTTTATTACGGAAAACGTTAGATTGTTTAGCTGGTGCTGTTGCTGTTTCCATTACTCAACGACCTCCATTGTCCCAAACATCATATGATGACCGACACCACAGTACTCATTACATACGAGTGTGTATTCTCCTGGGTTATCAAGCTGTACTTCCAAAGCACTTACATAACCGGGCTCAACCATCATGTTGATATTCGTTCCAGCGAAATTTAGACCGTGAACGACATCTGGACTCGTAGCCTGGACGAGCACTTTCGAACCAGCAGGTATTTCGATATGACTTATCGGTGCGCCTGATTCATCTGTACCGAGATTATAATTGAAAGCAGAGGCAACCACATTTAACACGTATCTGCCTTCATCGACCTTGGTCAAGCCAAGATTTTCTTCATGGAAAGCTTCATTCATCTCCAAATTTTCAGGATCAATCAACTCACCATGGCTTTGTGGGTGTGTCCCTAGATAAAAGGCTCCGAAACCTAAAATTAATAAGAATGCGATAAGGCCAATTATCCCAAGCCCAAGCCAATACTTTTCATACTTGTGTAAATGCATCTGTATCACTCCCTTTTTTTATCTGGAAAGGTATAGCATCAATACTCCAAACCAAGTTACTAAGATAACAACTCCTAAAACAGAAACGGAGATAAGCGTTCCTTTTAGATTTGGTTCACTTTCTGGACTGGATTTCAACTGCTTTCTCTTTTCAGTATTCATTCCTTCACCCCTCCTAGAAGTTTGATGTGCTGCTATTTTCATCATACACAAAATGAAAATAGAATTTATCCCTTCCAGATACTTTTCACAATATGTTCAATACTTCGCATACTCTTTGAAATAACGATTTTACTAACCTTTTAGTTATAAAAGTATTTGAACGTTGTGTGAAGTTTAGCTAATAGACTACTCGAATTTAGAAAAGTCTAAAAAGGAGGGATAAAAAAGAATCCTGAGGATTTTCAGGATTCCGGAAAACAAAAAAAGCAGTATTCTGTTACGAATACTGCTTAGGAATTTTTTATAATTTTGTTACGTTAGCTGCTTGCGGGCCGCGTTCGCCTTCAACGATTTCAAAGGAAACTTCTTGACCTTCCTCTAACGTTTTGAAACCTTCTTCTTGGATTGCTGAATAATGTACGAAGACGTCATTTCCTTCTTCCAGCTGAATAAATCCAAACCCTTTTTCTGCGTTGAACCATTTTACTACTCCGTTTTGCATGTAAACTCCTCCTAAAACCTTTCACGTAAAACGTGGTTATAATACAAAGTAGAGGCCAAAAAACATTAAAAGAGACAGCTTTCTAGAGAGTAGGATTACAATTACACCCACTTCTTTGGAAGCTGTCTTGTGTTTAATGAATCCGTACTTCTGCTTTGTTGAACCTATGATAACTCATTTAATTAGACTAGTCAAGAAATTTACAGTATTTTTTTCTGAATCTTTTTAAATATTAGTTTGTCGGAAAAACGAATGAATCAAATGCATTCCTATACAAAATAAAGTAATATAGAAAAAAGGGGGTAGAGGATGGACGAAATCCAACAGCAGCAATTAAACGAAATTCGTGAATTTACATATCAGTTATTCCATGATGATCCAACAGGACATGATTATGAACATATGCGACGTGTTGCTTTAATGGCAAAGAAAATCGCAAAAGAAGAAGGCCGTGACCCTTTCTTATGTGAGGCTGCCGGATGGCTTCATGATGTTGGGGACCGTAAACTCTTCTCCGACCCAGACCAAGCGATTAATGAAATGAATATATTTTTAGATCATATCTCCATCCATAATCAAGCGAAACATGATATCAATCATGTTATTTCAACTATTTCTTTTAAAGAGGGAAAAACACCTGCTACTTGGACTGGGAAGATTGTACAAGATGCTGACCGGCTGGACGCTATCGGAGCAATTGGGATTGCACGGACTTTCCAGTATGGTGGAGCGAACAATCAATTGATCTATAAACAGGGCAATCCGCATACTTCCATCCAACATTTTTATGATAAATTATTGAAAATAAAAGATAAGCTCCATACTTCTTACGCAAAACAGATTGCAATGGAACGCCATCGCTGGATGCTTTTATTTCTAGATCAGTTTCATAAAGAGTGGGGAACAGATAAATAGATGGGAGAAAGAAGGGGAATATTAACAATGGGAGGGTATCCACATGGTACAAGGAGAACAGGCATATTTGGATTTATGCCGTTTAATTTTAGAAAATGGAAATAAGAAAGCGGACCGGACGGGAACAGGTACATACTCTGTTTTCGGTCACCAAATGCGCTTTGATTTAAGTGAAGGCTTTCCATTACTTACAACGAAGAAAGTAAACTTTAATCTGATTGCTTCTGAGCTGCTTTGGTTTATTAAAGGGGATACGAATATCCGTTACCTTCTAGAAAACAATAATAATATTTGGAATGAATGGGCTTTTGAAAAGTGGGTGGAGAGTGACGATTATGATGGGCCGGATATGACGGATTTCGGTCATCGTAGTTTACAGGATGAGGACTTTAATTTAGAATACAAAAAACAAATGGAAACTTTCAAGGAAAAAATTTTAACCGACGATGCGTTTGCAAGTAAATACGGTGATTTAGGATTTGTCTACGGTAAGCAGTGGCGTCACTGGGAAACAAAATCAGGAGAAGCGATTGACCAGCTGAAGGATGTCATTGACTCGATCCGCAATAATCCCGATTCACGCAGACATATCGTGTCCGCATGGAACCCGGAAGACATTCCATTCATGGCCTTACCACCATGTCACACACTATTCCAGTTTTATGTAGCAGACGGCAAATTGTCGTGCCAATTATACCAGCGCAGTGGAGACACATTCCTAGGTGTACCATTTAATATCGCTAGTTATGCGCTCTTGACGCATTTGATTGCCCATGAATGCGATTTGGAAGTAGGAGAATTCGTCCATACGATTGGAGATGCGCATATTTATTCCAACCATCTGGAACAAGTGAAGACTCAACTCAAAAGGGAGGTACGTCCGTTACCGAAATTGAAATTGAATACGGACAAGCAATCGGTATTTGATTTTGAACTATCCGATTTTGAATTAATTGACTATAATCCGCATCCAGCTATTAGAGCTCCGATTGCTGTATAGAAAGGGGGAGTAAACGATGATTTCCTTACTCGTAGCAATGGACCGTAATCATGTAATTGGGTCCGACAATGATTTACCTTGGCATTTGCCGGATGATCTACGTTATTTCAAAGAAACAACGACAGGTCACACGATCATTATGGGGAGAAAAACATTTGAATCGATTGGACGCGTCTTACCGAATCGGAAGCATGTTGTCCTTACAAGAGGGAACTATGAATTTCCAGAAGAAGTCGAAGTGATACGTGACTTGGAACCAATCAAAACATGGAATGATGACAATCCGCAAGAAGAATATTTTGTGATTGGTGGAGGAGATATTTTTAAGCAAGTACTTCCTTTTGCTGACCGGTTATACATTACATGGATTGATGAAGATTTTGCAGGAGATACGTTCTTCCCATCCATTTCCTTAGATGAATGGGAATTAACCGAGAAAACGAAAGGGAAGAAAGATGAAAAGAACCCTTATGATTATTATTATCTTGTTTATGAACGGAAGAATAAGGAATAGAACTTGTACAGATTCTTCTAATGCTATATACTAATGGTTAGCATCATAGACTTATACTTAAAACGGAGATGATAAACATGCTGGCAAATATAGGGTTTCCAGGATTAATTCTTATTCTGATTGTTGCTCTTATTGTTTTCGGACCAGATAAACTTCCACAAATTGGTAAGGCTGCTGGTGATACGTTACGGGAATTTAAGAAGTCCACAAATGATTTAACTAGCGGTGTTACAGATGAAATAAAAGAAGTTAAATCCATTGTGAATGATGACACCAAGTCCAAATAAATGGGGTGAAGGAACATGCTAAGTAATATCGGAATCCCTGGATTAATATTAATTTTAATTGTTGCTCTTATTGTATTTGGCCCAAATAAACTTCCGGAAATTGGTAAAGCTTTTGGGCATTCACTGAAAGAATTTAAGAATGCAACAAAGGGATTAACTGAAACTGAAGATGAAGAGAATAATAAACAGTAATACATTATTCCAATTCAAAAAATAATTTCGGATAAAAGAAGATGTAAGTTTCTATTTTACCTTACATCTTCTTTTATGTGTTTTTTCGATTAGGGGTGTTTCTTAAATGGCTAAAAAAGGTCAAATTGAAGAAAAAGAGATGAATCTCGTTGACCATCTTTCTGAACTGCGTAACCGATTAATCGTTACCGCGCTTTTCTTTATCGGTTTCTTCATTGTCGGATTTATTTACATTAGAGATATTTATTGGTTTTTTGTTAACGATATAGACTTAGAATTAACGGCAATTAGTCCAACAGAAATTATTTGGATTTATTTCTCCATGGCAGGGCTGGTTGCGATTGTTGGAACCATTCCACTTCTTACGTATCAAATTTGGGCCTTTGTTAAGCCTGGTTTACTTCCACACGAAAGAAAAGCGACAATCGGTTATATACCGGTAGTATTTCTTTTATTTATTGGTGGACTCATCTTTGGCTATTTTGTTTTCGTAGAACTGATCATGCCATTCCTGTTATCGTTGAACGACGGAATGTTTAATATTATGTTTACAGTCGATCGCTATTTTTCATTCTTATTTCGAGTTACAGTACCATTTGCCTTACTGTTCGAATTACCGATTATTGTTATGTTTTTAACGAGTCTAGGCATACTTACTCCAGACTTCATGATTAAAAATAGAAAATATGCATATTTCGGCTTGATCATAATTGGAGTGTTAATCACACCTCCTGACTTTGTTTTACAGCTCGTTGTAGCCGTCCCATTAATTCTTCTTTACGAAATAGGCGTGCAGTTATCTAAGATAGTGTATAAGAGAAAGTTAAAAAAACATGAGGAATTTATGAACCAAAATGATTCATCAACCTGATGAGAAGAATAGATTGAGGTGTTTTCTTGAAGACATTTTATCAGCATTTGATGACTTTCCGCGGGATGAAAGTTCCCGATGACAAATGTAAGTTGGCCGAGTGGGTTTTTCGAGAGCACGATTTCCCAAAGCATTCGGATGATTACAATGAAATAAGTGATTACCTGGAGTGGAATAGTCCATTTCCAGGCGCACTTCGCACGTTTGATGAAGTATGGGATTTATATCATAATAGATAAAAATGAGGCTAGGGAATGATCAGCCTCATTTTTTAATGCAATTTTTTGTAAGGGAACGGAAGAGGAAGGTGCAGAACAGTTCCATCCTCTTTTTTGATTCGTTTGCACTCAATGGTAAATACAGTGTGGATGGACAGAATATATTAAATCAAACGTTTGTTTGAAATTTATTTGACAGGATTCGTCAAAGAAACCGAAGAAAACACTGCAAACATGCAATTTTATGCTGATTCCTGCGCTTGCCCGGGAAATAATATATTGCCTACACTTTTTCATCAGGTGTTACGTACATTATAAAAGTAAGCAATAGAAGGCAGGGGTGAGAAGATGCTCGGACCAAGACAAAGAAACCTGAATTACCATTATAGGCAACAACCACCTCAAGGAATGAATTCCTTTTTGTTTGGAAATCCCCCACAACCTCCAGTGCGACGCAGCCGTTTTCCCGTAAGCTTGCAGCAACTAACTTCAGGAAATTTATTAAATAGTCCTCAAATCAGTAAAGGTATTAGTGGTTTTTCGGGTATACTGAATAATATACAGCAGGTTTTAAGAGTCGTAGAAACGACGACACCAATTATTAAGGAGTACGGGCCAATGTTAAAAAATTTACCAGCCATGTATCGGATGGTAAAAGCCTTTAAAAATATCGATGACCCCGAAGAGGAGAAAGGGGAGGAAAAAAAGGAAGCAGAGGGTACAGGTGAAGAAAAAGGAAATGAAAAAGAAAAAGATATAGCAACGGAAAAGGTAGAGAAGAAAGTGGAAAAGAGAACCGGTTTATCAACTCCAAAGCTTTATATATGAAAAATATGCAGTATACTTGCATTTTAAATAAAAAAACGGAAAAATAGATATTATCACTAGAGCACTGGAGGAATAATTCATGTCTAATTCTTTAGAAAAAGCTACGTTTGCCGGCGGCTGTTTTTGGTGCATGGTTGAACCCTTTGACAGCCGCCCGGGTATTGAACGTGTCGTTTCAGGATATACAGGTGGTCATGTGGAAAACCCTACCTATGAACAAGTATGTTCCAATACAACAGGGCATGTCGAAGCAGTTGAAATTACATTTGACCCTGCATTAATGCCATACAAAGAACTTGTAGAAACGTACTGGCAACAGATTGACCCGACTGATCCAGGTGGACAATTCAATGATAGAGGGGAATCGTATCAAACAGCAATCTTCTATCACAATGAAGAACAAAGGGCGATTGCGGAAGAATCAAAACAGGCGCTTGAGGCAAGTGGGAAATTCTCCAAGCCGATTGTAACAAAGATACTTCCAGCTAAGACGTTCTATCCGGCAGAAGAAGAACACCAGGATTATTATAAGAAACAGTCGTTCCACTATCGTTTATACAAAAAAGGTTCAGGAAGAGAAGATTTTATTAATAACAATTGGAAAGAAACGTATGACAAAGAGGAATTAAAGAAAAAATTAACACCATTACAGTATCATGTAACTCAGGAAAATGGTACGGAGTTGCCATTTAAAAATGAGTACTGGAATAATTTTAAAGATGGAATATATGTAGACATCATATCCGGAAAACCGTTATTCTCGTCGAAAGATCAGTACGATGCAAATTGCGGTTGGCCAAGCTTTACGCGACCGATTGACCAATATGAAATAAAAGAAAATATGGATACATCCCATGGCATGATCCGTACAGAAGTGAGAAGCGGCTCTGCTGATTCCCATTTAGGACATGTCTTTGAAGATGGGCCGGTTGAGGCAGGCGGATTACGATATTGTATTAATTCCGCAGCAATGCGTTTTATACCTAAAGAGAAGATGAAAGAAGAAGGATACGGTCAGTATTTACATTTATTTAATGAATAAAAACCACAAATTTACGATAACTTTATTATGTAAACTAAGAAGGAGTAGATTATGATTCATTTAGATTGGGAAAAAAGAGCAGCAATTAAACAAATTGAGTGCGTTCATACAAATGCAGCAAAATTCGTTGTCCATAATAAATTAACCGCGGGAAAAGTTTATGATGTAATCAATGAAACAGACGAGTTTTACTTCATTATTGACAATAGCAACCGAGTTGGTGGATTTTTAAAGGATTATTTTAAAGAAATTTAATTTCAAAACGGCCTAGAATTGTTTAAACTCTAATAACCTTTGTTCGTTAGCAAGGGTTCATGTATAATTAACGTGGTAAAACTTAGCTGCTAAAGGAGGCGTTCGATTTGGCATTTGTAATTACATCACCATGTAAAACTGAAAAAGCTGGCGAATGTGTTGAAGTTTGTCCAGTTGATTGTATTGAAGAAGGCGAAGATATGTTTTATATCGATCCAGATATTTGTATAGATTGTGGAGCCTGTGAAGCAGTTTGTCCGGTGGAAGCGATTTTCATTGAGGATGAAGTTCCAGAATCAGAATCTGAGTATATTACACTCAATCGCCAGTTCTATGAGGACAGATAAGAAAAGCAATTGTATTTAAATCGTTTTACACAAAAAAGCCGTGCATATCATTTGCATGGTTTTTTGATTTAAGTACATTTCGTAGTTTTTGTTAAAATATCTCACTATCAAGAGTATACTTTGTTATTGAGATAATAAATGCTGTTTTTAATGTAGCTTCTCATAATATATATTATGTTAACTAGAAGAGAAAAATTATATTTGGCTCTGGGCTCCCCATATTCTCATATAAAATGAGCGACTTTAATGCCCCAATCCTTTTGTTCAGTCGGTTCAGTAATAAATTCTACTTTATCTTTTATTTCCTGATAGGTCTCTTCCACGTTTTTCACTTTAAAAATTAACGCTGTTCGATCAGCCTTTTCAATATCAACAGAATACTCGTCACCAATAGCTTCAGCCATCTGTTTGCGCTCAAAAATGCCTAGAGTAGCACCATTAAATTTGAAATCAGCATAATTAGAATTTTCATCTCCCCAGGTGACATTAAAACCCAATATATCCCTATAAAATAGAAAACATTCTTTATAATTGTCTACAAGTAACCTAGTGTGCGTAAATTCCATTAAAAATACCTCCAATTGGATTTAATATTCCAAGTTCATTCATACCAAGCCTTTGTTGGTCTATTTTCAGGAAAACCGACTTTTGCTCGATAATCCTTTCGTTCTTCTGTAAAATCAAACCACTGTTTTTTACTCACCAACCTCTAACGTTCTAATAAAAGTTGAAGATGGAAAAGATTATCTATCGCTAATTCTATATTCCATTAACAAATTTGCTCCATTATTAATTTTTTTAATCTTTCTGAATCCGCATTTTTCATAACACCTTATTGCCCTAACATTGGAAACAGCAGGGTCTAAAATAATCATATCTACATCTTTATGTTGAGAAATATGTTTAATAAATATTCTGACCATTTTCGTTCCAATACCTTTATTAAAAAAATTGGATAACCAATAAATTGATCAATTCCATAAACAGCTAAATGTTTAGGATATCCAAATTCTTTTTGTTTTTCCTCATTTAATTTATATTGTTGCATAAAACCAATGGGAGTGTTGTCTAACTCAACGATATAAGGAATTACAGGTATATCACCATTCACTCTTGGTTCATATTTATTCTTAACTTGTTGCAATGTAAATGGAGAATTCGCATCCCCATAGAACTCTAAAACCTCTTTTGTACTTAGCCATTGAGCCATTACCTCATAATCAGTATGTTTCATTTTTCTAATTGATATAGAATTAATATTCATATGTTCATCTCCCATTTAAATGCCGAACAGTTTGCATGAATATCTTAGATAGATGCTACATGCATTTAAATATCCTATTTGAGCAAATTTACTGATTCAAAGTATTAACGGCTACTTGAGCAATTTGTTTTTCTCCATTTTTTTCAAATACCTTATATTTCTGCATCCCTATTTTTTCCGCTACCTTTTGCGATGGAATATTTTGAGCTGTAGTATACGAAAAAAGCTTGGGATAATTTAATACCCTAAACGCATACTCCTTACATGCAAGTGCGGCTTCTGTTGCATATCCTTTATTCCAATAGTCCTTTATAATATGAAATCCAAGCTCCGGTACTGTTTCTTTTTCAATTATTTGCATGGTAATTCCACAATCTCCAATGAAATTTTCTCCACCTTTTAAGATTACAGCCCATAATCCATGGTTATATTTATTATAGTTATCAATATTCCATTGAATCCATTTTCCCACCTTGTCTTTGCTAAATGCCTCTGGGTAGTGTTGCATCGATTTAGGGTCAGAAAGAACCTTTGATAACTCTTCTATATCTTCTAAAACCATTTCCCTTAAATACAGTCTCTTCGTTTCAAGTATTTTCACTTTAACCACCCCCTCGTTTACTTTTCATATATTTAGCTTTATATCCCTTTTGTTCGTTATAAAGTTTATAACCCCGATGATTTTCTCATTCATAACTTTATTTGTTCGTTATATAAGCACGTTATAAAGACGTCGAATTCTAAATTTCTACTACATTTCATTTTTCAATAACCATTCAAACCACCTACCGTGCCCATCGGTTTTCGCAATCGTATTTCGATACTCAACACCATCCAAATAATAATCTAGATGTAAGTATTTATCTTGAATGTTATTGTAGATATGGAATACATCTCTTTTCTTACCAATAGTTTCAATGGTTTGCAATAATTGATCATTTTTTTCTTTTGGTATTTGGTTAGCTACGTGAGTATGAAAAATGCAAATCACATTGTCTTCCGGGACCTCTTCAACATATTTGGATAATAAACTTATTCCATCTCCATCCACCAAGCGTACAGGATATTCCTTCATGTAACCTGCAGCTTCTTCAAACATAAACTGCATCGGTTACACTTAGTTAGACAAATATTTTAAGGTCATATAAACTGAACTCAACAATTAGTAGGAGGAGAATCAGTAATGACCAAAAGAACACGAAGAACATTCACAAAAGAGTTTAAAGAACA
>NZ_WOWT01000084.1:0-594 GCF_009746545.1 Oceanobacillus sp. AG | reverse complement strand
GGGACCAATGATTGGGGTGAAGTCGTAACAAGGTAGCCGTATCGGAAGGTGCGGCTGGATCACCTCCTTTCTAAGGATATATAGAAGGCGTAAGTGGCCGTTTAGCAACGTACAAACTGGAACACTTTGTAATGAGATAAAGGAAACACAGCGACCAGCGGGAGCTGATGTTGACTTATCGATTGGAAAAGTGTGAAGTTTGCTAGTTGCTGGCCACTGGAGCTAGACTATTTCGGAACATACTGGGTTGTTTGGTTCAGTTTTGAGGGAGTAAATCTCTCTATTTGTACCTTGAAAACTAAATAAGAGTAACAACGACATCATATTAAAAGGCTGAAGCGACCGATTAGAAACGCAACGCTAGCAAGGGTCTGGAAAACGCTTGGTTTTTAGCGTTTGGAAGACAATTGCTTACGACGGGAGTTTCTGGGAGCTGAAGCTAGATTAATAAATGCAAAAAAAGTGGTCTTTAACAGACCATCAAGGCAAAACAAAGCTATATTATTTACTGTAACTTAGTTAAGTGAATAAGGGCGCACGGTGGATGCCTTGGCACTAGGAGCCGAAGAAGGACGGGACTAACACCGATATGCT
>NZ_WOWT01000083.1:0-649 GCF_009746545.1 Oceanobacillus sp. AG | reverse complement strand
CTCCCTCTATATACTTTGATTATCTTCAAAATGCTCCTGTTTTCTTAGAATTACTCAAACGCCATTTTATAGAATGTATTGGTGGGCATAGTGTTCACTCAGAGTGCGGAATATTCAAACAGGGTTTTATCCATCCTAACAACCAAATTGTGAACATTTGGTTAAAAATGGTATGACCATGCTTAGGTTCTCCACACAACTTATGGTCGCTTACCCTCCCATGTATCGCGGGATTTTCTCCATACATTCCTTCGTCCTGCGTATCCACAAGGTGGAGGTCGGAAAAAGCTCCTATGCTGGGTCTGGTGCCCGAATGGATTAAATAAGCTCCGACTCTGCATTATTGGTGTTTGTTTATCCTAAAAACTAGAGGTGCATTTATTCAATCGTGTTGTAAAAGCTTAAGCTGCCTGTAATTCTTCCACTTGAGGTAAACCTTGTAATAGCTTGCTTCCATCAAATTCACATTGTTTGTTGCCGATGACAAATAGTACACGTAATAATTTTCCACATAGCGCAATCAGTGATTGTTGTTTCTTCAATGGATTGTTGGGGCGGGTCGTATAGTAACTGTGTAAGGCCTTAAACACCGGGTTACTAGCTACGAGTGGCCGGATTGCCAGATATAAGGCTCTTCGCAGTTTCTTTC